>CAUDDF010000008.1:0-52297 GCA_958448275.1 uncultured Collinsella sp. | reverse complement strand
GCGAAGAGCGTTGCTGCCTAGGCTAGCCCCTTGTCACACAAACTACCGAAGCCTCTTATTTCATCCCCATCGAGGCTATATTCGATCCCATCAAGGATTAGCCACTTTTCTAAGACGTTTAATAGATGAGTTCGAAAAAGCCAATCTGAAATCTATTTCTAACAATCACCGTAGCTGCTTCCGCGTTTTTATCAACGTCTTTCCGCCAAATGCTACTATTTTTGCCGTAAGTGGTTATTTGTCCCCACACTTGTCTGCTTTATCCAACAACTGCGGCTAACCCCTACACAACTTTTCAATAGAGGGTCTGATATTTTGTACGGCTCAGATATCGTACCCCCCCCCCCCCACATTAAATATATACTGCATTTAGTATCGTTTATTTTCAACCCCCTTATTCATGCCTCTACGGCTACCCCGCGTAGCTCTTAGCCCATACCTTCTGGAAACCGTGTCCATCCGGAAAGCCCGTCCCACTCTGAATACATCCAGCGAACGCATGCGAGCGTGTTGTCCAGAACGGTCTCGTCATCGGGGTGATGGAAAATGTCACCACAAACGCTTGCCACGGTTGCGCCCACAAGTGGCAAGAAAAAAGCCTCGAGAGTTTCGAGGCTTTCACATTTGTATTGTTTTGCACGAAGGACCGCGAGCAGAGAGCTACTCGCCCAGCACGGCCTTCTTGGCCGCCGCCGCCATATGGTCCAGATCATCCTTGGTGGGATGATCCTTTGCGGCAACCCAGTTGTCGAGCAGCAACTTAGCGCGGACATTGTCGGGATCTTGCTCGAGCATGGCCTCGTAGCGCTGCTTGACCGCGGGACCCATCTTGCCCTGGCACATCGCCCAGCCTACAAGCTCGGCATCATTGGCCAAATTGGAGGTCACGCGATCGATAATCTGCCTAAAGTACTCCTCGCTGGCCCCAAAGCCGCAGGTGCCAAACAGGAAGACGCGCTTGCCGTGCAAGGCTGAGAGCAACGTCGCGACCGAAGGCGTGCACGCGCCCTTGTCGCACCAAAAACCGACAAGCACCGTGTCGGCCGCGCAGGCGCCCTGCGCCTCGAGCGCAACCTGATCTGCATCCGCATCGTCGCTCAACGCCGCGGCATGGACAAACTCAACACCCGCAGCCTGCAGCGTGCGCTTGATCGCGCCCGAAACCATCCTGGTATTACCGCTCTTGCTGTTAACCACCAAAGAGCACGTCATAGTCACGTTGCCTCGTATCCCCCAAAACTAAAGCCACTAATGCAATTTATTAGATGAATATCTTAGTACTAACGTGACAGATGTAAACCACCGTCTGTCGATTGATTAATTTGCCCCGCGGGCTTGCTCACTGAGCGAATTGGCTGCGGTAGAGTTCGGCGTAGAAGCCGCCTGCCGCTAGCAGCTCATCGTGTGTGCCGCGCTCGATAATCTGGCCGTCGCGCATGACCAGAATGCAATCGGCGTTGCGAATCGTCGACAGGCGGTGCGCCACCACAAAGCTTGTGTGGCCGGCCATAAGCTCGTCGAATGCCGCCTGCACCTGCAGCTCGGTGCGCGTATCGATACTCGAAGTCGCCTCGTCCAGCAGCAAGATAGCCGGATCGGTGAGCATGACGCGCGCGATGCACAGCAGCTGTTTTTGACCCTGGCTAAACGTGCCGCCGTCCTCGCCGATCACCGTATCGTAGCCGCCTGGCAGCTGCACGATAAACTTGTGCGCGTGCGCGCGCTTGGCGGCCTCGACAATCTGCTCGCGCGTGGCATCGGGGCAGCCGTAGGCAATGTTCTGGGCCACCGTGCCCTCGAACAGCCAGGTGTCCTGCAGTACCATGCCAAAGGCGCGGCGCAGGCTCGCACGCGTGTAGTCACGCGAGGAGCGACCATCGACCGCGATGCGCCCAGCATCGATATCGTAAAAGCGCAGCAGCAGGTTGATGAGCGTCGTCTTGCCACAGCCCGTGGGACCGACGAGGGCATAGCGCATACCGGGCTTGGCATCGATGCAGATATCCTGCAGCAGCTTGCGGCCGGGCACATAGCTAAAGTCCACATGCTCAAGGGTCACCTCACCCTGCGGGGTGGCAAGTTCCACGGCATCCGCCGCATCGGGCTCCTGCTCGCGTGCATCGAGCAGCGCGAACATGCGACGCGCCGAGGCGTACGCGGTCTGGATCTGCGTAATGACGTTGGTAACCTCGTTGAACGGCTTGGTGTACTGGTTGGCATAGGACAGGAAAATCTGCACGCCGCCCACCGTAAGCGCCGCCGGCACGCCCGTGATCACGCCCACGCAGCCGATCACAGCGACCACGGCATAGATGATGTTATTGATAAAGCGAGTGCCGGGGTTAGAGAGCGAACCCATAAACTGCGCGCGCTCACCTGCCGCGTAGAGCTCAGCGTTGAGAGCATCGAAGCGCTGCTGGGCGTTGGAACCATAGGCAAACGCGTCCACGAGTTTCTGCTCGCCCACGTATTCCTCGATATGGCCGCCAAGCTGACCCTGAATGCGTTGCTGCGCCGTAAAGCTCTTGTTGGAGAGTTTGGCGATGGCACCGGCTGCAAAAATGGAAAGCGGCGTGACGAGCACCACCACAAGTGTCATGGTCAGGTTGATGGAGAGCATAAACGCGAGCGTGCCAACGATGGTGATAACGCCGGTGAAAAGCTGGGTAAAGCCCTGCAGCAGACCGTCGCCCACCTGGTCGACGTCGTTGACCACACGGCTCATAAGGTCGCCGTGGGCATGGCTGTCGATAAAGCTGAGCGGCATGCGGCTGAGCTTGTCGCTTGCCTCCACGCGCATGTCGCGCACCGTCTCGTAGGACAGACGGTTGACGCAATAGCCCTGCAGCCACTGAAAGGCCGCAGCACCTACGACGACAATCGCGAGTTTGGTGACAAGCGGCAGCAGCGCATCGAAATCCACCTGCCCGGCGGCGACGATAAGATCGATGCCCTCGCCAATGAGGATGGGTGTGTAGAGCTGCAGAATCACCGAGACGGCAGCACTCACAAACGACGCCGTAAACGAAATGCGGTGCGGACGGACGTAGCCCAGCAGGCGGCGAGTTACCGCGCCTACGGGGTAGCGCTCGGGGTCGCCGGGCTGGCGCGGACCGTCACCCAGGTCGTTGAGGTTATCGTTGCCGGACACGTTGGCCGTCATCGTGGCGACCGAACCGGAAGAGGTGTACGGATTCATTTAGCAGCCCTCCTTTGCGCAGACGGATGCGGAGGCGATCGGTGCGGGCGTGGGCGCCGTGCTCCCCTGCTGGCCCTCGAGTTCCTCGCGGCGAAGCTGCGACTGGCAAATCTCGCGGTAGAGCTGGCAGGTCGCGTACAGCTCGTCATGCGTGCCCAAGCCCGCGACCGATCCGTGGTCGAGTACGCAGATCATGTCGGCGTCGCGCACGGTCGAAACGCGTTGGCTTACGATCACCGTCGTCAGCGGCAGCCCGCCCTCGGCGGCGCCGCGCACGCTGCGTTCGCGAATGGCATGGCGAAGCGCCGCGTCGGTCTTAAAGTCGAGCGCCGAGGCAGAATCGTCCATGATCAGAACCTGCGGCGAGCCCACTAAGGCGCGCGCGATAGTCAGGCGCTGACGCTGGCCACCGCTAAAATTCTTGCCGCCCGCCTCAACCGGGGCGTCGAGCCCCTGCGACTTGTTGCGCACGAACTCGCTCGCCTGCGCCATATCGAGCGCCGCCCAAAGATCCTCGTCGGTTGCCGCCTCGTCGCGCCAGGTCAGGTTGCTGCGGATAGTGCCGCTCACCAGCGACGCACGCTGCGGAACAGTCGCAACCACATGGCGCAGCTGGTCGAGCGGCCAAGCGCGCACGTCGGCACCCATCACGCACACACTGCCGGTGCCCGCATCGTACAGGCGCGGGATAAGCGAGACGAGCGTGGACTTGCCGCTGCCCGTGCCACCGATAATGCCGAGCGTCTTGCCCAGCGGCAGTTCCAGAGTCACATCGCTCACGGCATTTGCCGCGCCGGCGCCAAACGAGAAGCCCGCATGGCTCAAGCTCAGCGCGGGAACTGGAGCAGCACCACCCGCCAGTTCGCTCGGCTCGGGCAGCGCGACCGGCTGGTTGCCCTCGTCGGTAATGCTCGGCACGCAATTGAGCACCTCGTTGATACGCGACGCGCTGGCGCTCGCCTTGGTAAAGACCACGACCAGGTTGGCGACGTACACGATGGAGGTCAGGGTTTGCGTCATGTAGTTGACGAACGCCATGACCTGGCCCTGTGTGAGTTCGCCCACGTTGACCTGGATGCCGCCCACCCACAGGATGGCGCACACGCCCAGGTTCATCACCAAAAACGTTACGGGGTTGAGGACCGACGAGAGCTTGCCCACCGCGATGGCGGTATGGGCCTGATCATCGGAGGCTTGGGCAAAGCGCTCACGCTCGTGATCTTCGCGCACAAAGGCGCGAACCACGCGAGCGCCCGAAAGGCCTTCGCGGCAGATAAGCGCGATGCGGTCGAGCTTTGCCTGCAGCTGCCTGTAATACGGAATGCAGCGCGCCATGACAAACCAAAACACCAGGCCGATAGCGGGCGTGCAGATCAAAAAAATGATGCCGAGCTTAAGGTCGATGGCAAGGGCCGCGCACATGGAGCCCACCGCCAGGAAGGGCCAGCGGATGAGCATGCGCACGCCCAGCGCCACGGCAAGCTGCACCTGGTTGACATCGTTGGTGATGCGCGTGATGAGCGACGGCGTGCCAAAGCGGTCGAGCTCGGCGTAGCTCAGTTTGTTGATGTGCTGGTAGAGCGCGCCTCGAATGTCGGTGCCCATGCCCTGCGAGGTGAGCGCCGCCATCTTTTGGCAGACGAGCGTAAACGAGATGCCGATCACGGCCATAGCGGCAAGTACCATGCCGTAGCAGATAACGGCGTTCACGTCGTGCGCGCCGATACCTTTATCGATCATCTGGGCAATCACGAGCGGCGTCAGCAGGTCAAAGATCACTTCGATCAACTTACACGCAGGGCCGATCACCATATATCGGCGAAACTTGCCACCAAAACGCCTGAGCAGCTCAATCATGTATAGGCGCTCCCTATCATCATCTCTCTTCAATCTGATTCATGATAGTACGGAGAGCCCTGGAGATGCGTAAGCAACTCGTTACAGATGTAAGGGCGACGGTCGCTAGCGCCCAAGGCATGTAGCAGCCGATGTTTTGGCAACGCCAGCGAGCGGCATAACGCCAGGGATTCAATTATCAGATAAATGTGACCTTTCAGGCGGTTTTGGTCGGCTACCCGCGAGTGCCGGCAGGGCGTTTGGTAGTCGAGCGATCCCGCAGGCGCAGCCGAGCACCAGCGAGACACCAAATGCCTCGCCGCCGGCCGGGCCATGCCGCGGCACCAAAAAGCGCCCGTGCGCTCGATGGATCCGGATGCCCGACAGAGGCTCCTTATGGCTGCTTCCTTCCGGACCTGACCAGATTCGGAACATGTCGTCATCCGAACCCATCGAACGCGCTAGGCGCTCGGTATATCTTACCTGCTCCTGCCCGATGGGGCAAGGTAGCTAATTTGGGACAGGGCCAAAAGACCACTTTTGAGTTGCGGTGGAATAGTTCCTGTTTTACGACCCAAGGCCAAAAACAGGAACTATTCCACCGCAACTTATTGAGACTTGCCCGGAAAGACTTAGATACGGGCGAGGTCGTAGGATCGGGCGGCGGCTTCACCGGCGCAGATGAGGTTGATTGTGGCTTCCTGGGGGTCGAGCGCTTGGTCAAGGGGCATGGGTCTGCGACAGACCGGCAGAACTAAGTCGACACCCTGCCCATACGCCGCATCCAGGTTGTCGGCACGACCGCCCACGACGGCGACCACCGGCTTGCCATATCGCTTCGCACGACGGGCCACGCCCACCGGTGCCTTACCGGCGGCGGATTGCTCGTCCATATTACCCTCGCCTGTAATGACCAGGTCGACATCGCGTACGCGCTCGTCAAACCCAATCAGATCGAGCACCGTCTCCACGCCCGAACGCAACTCGGCACCGAGCGCCAGCAGCGCGGCACCCAGGCCGCCGGCAGCACCGGCACCGGGCACGCCGAGCACCGAACCAAATGTCCGTGCACCCTCGGGCACGCGCAACAACCCCTGAGCCCGCACCCCGGTAATCGCCGCATCGAGCAGGCGGCCATAACCGACCATCCAGCTGTCGTACTTGCCCAGGGCCTCGGCATCCCCCGTCGGCAGACCTTTCTGTCCACCGAACACTGCCAGTGCACCGCGGCGCCCCACGAGCGGATTCTCGACATCGGAAAGCACCACAAGACGCGCGCCATTCAGTACCCGAAGCGCTGGTGTCAAATCGATACTCGCCACATGTTCAAGGCCCGCGAGACCGGGGGCGATATTGCAGCCACACTCATCAACAAGGTGGGCACCCAGCGCCTGCAGCATGCCGGCGCCACCGTCGTTGGTGGCACTGCCGCCCAGACCAATATAGATAGTCTTTGCCCCCGCGCGGACCGCGCGAAGTATGAGCTCGCCCACGCCATAGGTCGAAGCCGCAAGCGCCGCCGATTTCGTGCAGGGTGAATACCCAATACCCGCCGCCTCGGCCATCTCAATTACAGCCGAGTCGTGCTCGTCGTCCACCAGCATCCGGGCAGACACGCGATAGTCCAAGGGGCCTGCAACCTCACAGGTCGAGAGCACGCCGGCGCGCGCGGCGATGGCATCGAGCGTTCCCTCGCCACCATCTGCCAGCGGCAAAGCGCCCAGCTCGGCATCGGGCCACACACGGCGCACGCCTTCGGCAACGGCCTCCTCCGCCTGCGCACTCGAAACGCTGCCTTTAAAGGAGTCGATCGCCAGCAGCACACGGCGGGGCCGCCGCCGCACGGGGCCAAAGTCGACCGTCTCGTCGGCGAGATCTCCAACACCCGCGAGCGCCTCGGCGTGAGCCGCATGCGCCTCAAGGTTCAAACCGCAACCGACGCCGTCGACACCGCGCAGGCCAGCAAAATAGCTGCTCAGCACTTCACGGCACTCGCCTGCCAGCACGCCGGCGGTCACATTAAACCGATGGTTCAGGCGCGAATCGGCATTGAGGTCGTACAGCGAACCCAGCGCGCCCGCCTTGGCATCGGTCGCGCCATACGCGCAACGCCCCACGCGCGCGTTAACCATAAGCCCCGCGCACATGCAGCAGGGCTCGAGCGTCACGTAGACCGTGCAATCGGAAAGGCGCCAGCGTCCAAGCGCCTGAGCGGCGGCACACAGGGCCGAAAACTCGGCATGCGCCGCAGGGTCCTGGTCGAGTTCTCGGCGATTATGCGCCCTCGCGACAATCTCGCCCGCGCGCACTACCACGGCGCCAATCGGTACCTCGCCCACCGCAGCGGCGGCGCGCGCCTCGGCCAGCGCCTCGCGCATGAACTTCTCGTCGATTTCGGTGCTCGTCATCGTTCGCCTTCCCTGTTGCAAATTCAAAACGATGCTATCATTACGACTCACGGAGAGATGGCAGAGCGGTTGAATGCGGCGGTCTTGAAAACCGTTGAGCGCGAGAGCGTTCCGGGGGTTCGAATCCCCCTCTCTCCGCCACTTCTAGTGATTCACCGGCGTCATGGTGCGCTCAAACAGTGCATCAACCACGTCGGCCATCTCGGGTCGACGCTCAAGATCGTGACCCGACTCCCACCAATTTGTGAACAGTCGAATAATGCCACCGGCGATAAACTCCGATGTCGTCTCGAGCGAAACGGGCGCCAGGGCATCCTCGGCAAGCACGTTCATCACACGCTCGCGAATGGAGCGGGCAATGCGGTCGCAAATAACGTTGGTCAACATGCCCGACATGCTGCTTGCCAAAATGTTATCCATGAGCTGCTCGTGCGCCAAAATCAAATCCATGGCATCGTCCAAAATCGCGTGTCGAAGCGCGCGCACGTCCTCGGCAGACACTGCGCCGGCCTCATCGGGCTGTTTTTGCGGCAAGCCCGTCATAAGCTCATCGATATAAAAGGCAAAGTAATCGTTCTTGTCGCGAAAGTGCTTGTAGAACGTCGTACGGCGAATCATGGCGCGGTCGCACAGCATGGCAACCGTCAGGTCCTCAAAACGATGCTCCTCGAGAAGCTCGGTGAAGGCATCGAACAGGGCGCGGTAGGTTTTCTTAATGCGAAGGTCCACTGGTATCGCCATCCTCAGGGCAAAGACAACACTCGTCAATCTGTCGCATATCTTACACCTGTACCTCGCGCGCTTTACCCCGGTGCCAACCCCGCCGAAAACACAACGCTTACCGGAAAGTTCGGCACGGCAAAACGTTGCGGGTATACTAGTAGCGTTATACCAACGGCAGCTGGCGCATGCCGCCGCGGCCATTCGAAACGGAGACATCATGATTACCGTCATCATCGGCATCGTTGTTGTCATTGTGATTGTCTGCGCCATCGCCGGCATCTACAACAACATGGTCACCAAGCGTAACCGCATCGATAACGCCTGGCAGAACATCGATACGCAGCTGCAGCGCCGCAACGACCTGATTCCCAACCTGGTCGAGGCCGTCAAGGGCTACGCCAAGCACGAGCAGGAGACGCTCTCCGCCGTGATCAGCGCGCGTAACACCGCCGTCAAGGCCACCACGCCCGAGGCCAAGATGGAAGCCGACAACGTGCTGACCGGTGCACTGCGCCAGCTCTTCGCCGTAGCCGAGGCCTATCCCGATCTTAAGGCAAACACCAACTTTACGCAGCTGCAGGCATCGCTCGAGGATACCGAGAACAAGATTAGCTATGCACGCCAGAGCTACAACGACTGCGTGCTCAGCTACAACAACGCCATTCAAACGTTCCCGGCTGTCATCTTTGCCGGCATCTTCCAGTTTAAGGAGCGCCAGGGCTTCGAGGCCGCCGAAGCAGCCCGCCAGGCCCCGACCGTCAAGTTCTAGTAGTTTGGCAGCGCATCCTTAATCGGCCAAATGCATAAACCGCCCCGTCGAATGCATACTTCGACGGGGCGGTTTCCTTTTTCGCGAAGGTCCCCCTCTAAGCGCCGTGCATTTTTAGGAGTATTCAACATAACCAAGAGCTTCGGGCGCCACGATAAATGCCAAAGACCGCGAATATCCCTGCAAATCAAACACTGTCAGCCCATAACCCCGCCCATCATCCGTAGAAAACATCGAGAAATCCCGATTTTTTGCCCGAGGTCGGTATGCAGGGGCCTTCGATTGCAGAATACTCGCAAAAATGCACGTCGCCACCGCCCCCACATGGCGCGAAGCAAAACACAAGCGCGGCCTAAAAGGCCGCGCACCATCTTTAATTCAAATCTATATTGCCCGTACGACAGCGCCAGGGTGACGCAGGCCCGAGGGCGACCTTCCTTTCCGGCGCACTCCGCAGGACGAAAGAGCCTCCGCCGCACGAAGTGCGCAGCGGAGGCTCTTTCATGTCCGAGGACGCGCCGGAAAGGAAGGTCGCCCTCGGGCCGGACATATCCGTAAGACAAATTACGCGACGGTGTAAACCCAGTTGTGCTTATCCTCGACAGCACCGGACTGGATACCAGTCAGGGTCTCGCGAAGCTTCTTCATCACAGGGCCGATCTCGGTGTAGCCAGCCGGGAAGGTCACGGTCTCATCGGCACCGTAGACCTTGTTGTCGATCTCGCCGACCGGGGAGATGACGGCAGCGGTACCGCACAGGCCGCACTCCACAAAGGTGCCGGCCTTGACCTCGGCCCACTCGACGGGACGCTGGTCGACGGTCATGCCCAGGTCCTGAGCAACCTGAACGAGCGAACGGCGGGTGATGGAGGGCAGGATGGAGTCGGTGTGCGACTGCGGGACGACAAGCGTGCCGTCCTCCTTCACGAACAGGACGTTGGCGCCACCGGTCTCCTCGACATAGGTGCGGGACTCGGAGTCGAGATACAGGTTCTCGGCATAGCCCTCGCGGTGAGCCTCCATCGTGGGCTTAAGGGACATGGCGTAGTTGAGGCCGGCCTTGATGTTGCCGGTGCCGTGCGGGGCCGCGCGGTCATACTCGGAAACGCGCAGCTTAACGGGCTTGAGGCCACCCTTAAAGTACGGACCGACCGGGGTCACGAGAATGCGGAACGTGTACTCAGGAGCGGGAGCCACGCCGATTACGTCACCGGAGCCGATCATAAACGGACGCACATACAGGGTTGCGCCAGAGCCGAAGGGCGGAACCCATGCGGCGTTGGCAGAGACGACCTGCTTGACGGCCTCAACGAACTTGTCCTTGGGGAACGGGGGCATCTCGAGGCGCTGGGCGGAGTTGTACATACGCTCGGCGTTCATATCGGGACGGAAGCAGACGATGCTGCCGTCCTCGGCGGTGTAGGCCTTCAGGCCCTCAAAGACCTCCTGGCAGTAGTGGAAGATGCCGCCGCACTCGGAGACGTGCAGGGTGTGGTCGGTGGTCAGGCCGCCCTCATCCCACTCGCCATCCTTCCAATGGGCCTCGTAGCTGTAATCGGTCTTCATGTAGCCAAAGCCGAGGCTACCCCAATCGATATCCTTCTTCTCGACAGTCATATGTCGCTCCTTACATACACGGTTGCATACTCGCGAACCCGCACGCAAGGACCGAAGCCGGCCGCGTCGCAACGTCGCACGCCCGGAGCGTAGGGCCGGGCAGGACACGCGGGCAGCATCAAAGCCGATGGCGCGTCGATTCGCATGCAGGTGATTGTACTCCCTGCACGCCTTGGATAAAACGTTTTTCTTTAACTAAGTAAAGTATTTTCACTTGCCTCCAACACAAAAGGCCCGCCATCGAATCCGATGACGGGCCTTGGAATTAACGTCCGAAAACAAGCTCGGACTAGGCGTTCTTTTTACCGAGCTTAGCCTTAACCAGACCGACCACGGTCGGGATGATCGACACGGCGACAATGCCCACGATCAGCAGCTCAAAGTGCTCCTGCACAAACGGAATGCCACCAAAGAAGTAACCCAGCAGCGTAAAGACCGTCGACCAGGTAATGCCACCCAGCACGTTAAAGACGACGAAGTTGCGCCAGTGCATGCCGCCCATGCCGGCGATAAAAGGCACAAAGGTGCGGATGAACGGGAAGAAGCGGCCGAGGAAGATGGCCAGATGGCCCCACTTGTCCAAGAAATCCTCGGACTTTTTGATGCGCTCGGGCGTCATGGCCTTTACCTTGCCCGAGGCGATGATCTTGCGGCCAAAGAAGTGGCCGATCATAAAGTTGCACTGATCGCCCAGGATGGCTGCGGCCCATGCGGTGGCCAGAAGCGCCACGATGTTAAAGCCGCCATTATGGGCAAAGAAGCCCGAGGCAAACAGCAGCGAGTCGCCGGGAAGGAACGGGAAGAACACCACGCCCGTCTCGATAAAGATGATCAGGAACACGCAGCCGTAGGCCATAAGCGGGCCGGCGGCGATCCAGCTGGCAATCGCGGTGCGCGGGTCTTTAAGCAGCTCGGCGATAAAATTGATGAAACCCATGAAGTAAAACCTCTCAGTTGTGGGCGCGGACACGTCCAAGTTGACCAGTATACGGTTGCGGCGCCCCCTCGTGCGCAACCCCACAAAAGCATGACTCCATTACCAGCAAGTTTGCATAACTGACACTTGTCGCCCAAAGCACAGCAAAATCGCCCTTCCTAATCCCTAGCGAATCGCTATACTTTAGTGAATCGCATTGCCATGGCGCTAAGGGAGGGCGGCCAGTGAGCTTTATCAATACCATTCGCGAGGACATCAAGACCGTCCAGGCGCAGGACCCCGCCGCGCAAAACGGTCTGGTCATCTTCCTTTCCTATCCTGGTCTGCACGCCAAGTGGAACCACGTGCCCGAGCACTGGCTCTGGAAACACGGCCATCGCTCACTCGCCCGTGTGCTCTCGCAAATCACCCGCCATATCACCGGCGTCGAGATTCATCCCGCCGCGCAGCTCGGCAAGCACTTCTTTATCGACCACGCCATGGACGTCGTCATCGGCGAGACTGCCATCGTGGGCGACAACTGTGTGCTCTACCAGGGCGTCACGCTCGGCGGCACCGGCAACGAGACCGGCAAGCGCCACCCCACCCTGGGCAACAATGTCACGGTGGGCACGGGCGCCAAGGTGCTTGGCAACATCCACATTGGCAACAACGTCAAAATCGGCGGCAACTCGGTCGTCGTCAAGGACGTGCCCGACAACTGCACCGTCGTGGGCGTGCCCGGGCGCATCATCAAGCGCAACGGCTGCCGCGTGTTCGAGGAGAGTTTCGACGCCAAGCAGCATCGCGAGTATATGCCCGACGATGCCGCCGAGCAGAGCGCCCTCAACCGTCAGGGCATCACCGAAAACGCCCGTCGCGTCAAAGAACTCGAGCAAGAGGTGGCCGAGCTCAAAGCCCTCGTCGCCAAGCTCGTGGACGAGCGCTAGAAGCGGACGGCCACCGACAACATTGACGCCAGCACAAAAGGCGCGCCGGGGAATCCGCCCCCGGCGCGCCTTCTTTTCGATGTGACATGCGGGACCGCCCCCTTTGCCACCTTATGCGAACTGGCTTAGGTAGAGGTCGGCATAAGCGCCCTCGGCAGCCAGCAGCTCCTTGTGCGCACCCTGCTCGATGATATTGCCATGATCCATGACCAGGATGAGGTCGGCATCGACGATCGTCGACAGACGGTGCGCGATCACAAAGCTCGTGCGCCCGCGCATGAGCGCGTCCATGGCGCGGCCGATGGCGAGCTCGGTGCGCGTGTCCACACTCGACGTCGCTTCGTCCAGGATGAGGATCGCCGGGTTGTTGAGCAGCACGCGCGCGATGGTCAGCAGCTGACGTTGGCCCTGGCTGATGCTCTCGGCATCGTTAGCCACACGCGTGTCGTAGCCCTGCGGCATAGTGCGCACAAAGAAGTCGACCTGAGCGGCACGTGCGGCCGCGACAATCTCCTCGCGCGTCGCCTCGGGACAGCCATAGGCGATGTTCTCGGCAATGGTGCCATCGAACAGCCAGGCGTCCTGCAACACCATGCCAAACTGCTGGCGCAGCTCGCCGCGGTCCATGCGGCTCGTGTCCACGCCGTCGAGCGTAATGCGGCCGCCGTCGATCTCGTAAAAGCGCATGAGCAGGTTGATGAGCGTGGTCTTACCCGCACCCGTGGTTCCCACCACCGCGATCTTCTGACCCGGCTCGGCGGTAAACGACACGTCGCGCATAAGCGGCTTGTCGGGCGAATATCCAAAACGCACGTGTTCAAAGGCAACACGGCCCTCAACCTTGCCCGGCAGCTTGGCGGCGGCCGCCGGCAACGGATCGGCTTCCATCTCGGACTCGTCGAGCAGGTCGAATACACGCTCGGCGCTCGCCAGAGCGCTCTGCAGCGAGTTAAAGGTAAACGACAGCTGCGTCATGGGCTCGGACGCCTCATAGATAAACTGGAAGAACGCCTGGAACACGCCGACGGTCATATGCCCGGCAACCAACATGCTGCAGCCCACAAGCGCAATCACGATTTGCGCCAAGCGGCCGATAAAACGCACCGCGGGACCGACGGCGTTAATCATAAAGTCGGCCTTGGTGCTCACGCGCGCCAGCTCCTTCGAAGCCTCGTGCACCTCGGCAGAGCTCTGGCGCTCGCGGTTAAACGCACGGATCACCAGACGGCCCGAGTAGCCTTCCTCGACCGCGCTCGTAATCTTGGACACCCACTCCTGGCGCTCGCCCGTCACATCGTGCGTGCGGCGCGAAACGACCTTCGTCACCAGCAGCGAAAGCGCCGTAAAGAACAAAAAGACAAGCGTGAGCGGCACGCTAAACACGAACATCACGCTCACGGCGCCCACCACGGTACCGATCGACACCAGAAGCTGCAGCAAGCCGCGCTGCATGCTCTCAGACATCTTGTCTAAGTCGTTGGTCGCACGGCTGACGACCTCGCCGGGACGATGCACATCAAAGAAGGCAAGCGGCAGACGGTTGAGCTTTTGAGCGATGCGGTTACGCAGGTGCAGGTTAAGGCGTTCGGCCACGCTCGACATCAAAAAGCTCTGGAGCGCGTAGAACGAGGCAGCGGCCGTCCAGATCATAAAGTAGATGAAGATGGTCCTGCCGCAGTTCTCCCAGGTAACGCTGAAGGTAGCGTTGTTGGCAAACGCCACCTGAATGTGGCCCCACAGCTCATCGATCACGCGGGCGCTATATGCCGGCGCAGCGGTGTTAAAGATGGCATAGAACACGATGCTCGCGAACACGATATAGAAGCGCCAATGGTCACCGGCAGCCTCGCTCCACAGGCGGCGCACCGTCGCCCAGGTGTCGCGGGGTTTCTCGTCCTCGTCCTCGTCGTCCACATCGCGCATGCGCTCTGCCTCAGCGCGGGCGCGCTCGTCCTCGGCGCGTTCGTTTTCCTCGTAGAGCGCTTGGCGGCGAGCCTCGCGCTCGGCTGCAGCCTTGGCGGCCTCGTCCAGCTCGGGTGCTACGGCAGCCGTTTCCTCAACCAGTCCCGCGGCAACGGCGTCATCAACGCTGGCCTGCTTCCTGAGCTCCTCGGTCATGCTACTCACCTCCCTTCATCTGCGATTCCGCGATGGCGCGGTACACCTCGCAGGTTTCCATAAGCTCGCCATGCGTGCCCAAGCCCACAACCTCGCCGTCCTTGAGCACGACGATCTGGTCGGCGTGCAAGATCGTCGAGATGCGCTGGGCGATGATGAGCACCGCGGCATCGCGCGTCTCGTCCTGCAGCGCATGGCGCAGTGCCGCATCGGTCTTAAAGTCCAGGGCCGAAAAACTGTCGTCGAAGATATATAGATCGGCGCGCTTCATGAGTGCGCGAGCAATGGCCAGGCGCTGGCGCTGGCCGCCCGAGAAGTTCGTGCCGCCCTGGGCCACCGGCGTATCGAGCCCCTGGGGCTGGTCGAGCACAAAGGTGCTCTGGGCAACCTCCAGCGCATGGAACATGTCAGCCTCAGTCGCGCCTTCGTTGCCAAAGCGCAGGTTGCTTGCAACGGTGCCCGAGAACAGCCACGCCTTCTGCGGCACATAAGCGATATGCCCGCGAATCTCACCTTGCGAAAGGTCGCGCAGATCGACGCCGTTCAGGCGAATGGTGCCCTTTGTGGCATCGTGGAAGCGGAGCAAGAGCTTGGCCACCGTCGACTTGCCCGAACCCGTCGAGCCCACAATTGCCGTGGTCTGGCCACGGCGACAGGCAAAGCTCAGGTCGCACAGGGTGTCCTCGTCGGCATCGTCAAAACGGAACGACATATGGTCGAACACGGCCACCGCGTCGGCACCATCAACAGGCTCCGCCGCGCACGTGTCCAGCGTGCACTTGCCGTCCACAATGCTCGGCTCGATTTCGAGCACCTGCTGCGCACGGTTGAGGCACGCCGCAGCGCGCGGAAGCGTCAGAATCACCATCTGCGCCATCATCACAAAGAACAGGATCAGGATCGCGTATTCCAACACGGCCGAGATGCTGCCGATTT
The DNA here is from genome assembly GCA_958448275.1 of uncultured Collinsella sp. Lineage (GTDB taxonomy): Bacteria > Actinomycetota > Coriobacteriia > Coriobacteriales > Coriobacteriaceae > Collinsella. The sequence continues at coordinate 36,825 of CAUDDF010000008.1, read as the reverse complement.
GCATGGCATGGACGCCCGCGCGGTTGCCGCCCACCCACAGCACCGCCACCTCGGCGATGTTCATCAAAAAGAAGCTGGAGCTGTCGAGACCCACAAACAGGTGGTTAACCTTGATGGCGTTGGCCGCGTAATCGCTAAACACCTCGTCCAGGCGCTGCTCCTCGTGGCGCTCCTTGTTAAATGCGCGGATAACGCGCACGCCCACGATATTTTCGCGCAGCACCACGTTCATACGGTCGATAAAGCTCTGCAGTCGCATAAAGATCGGCGCGGCGTTGGCAACGGTAAAGACCGCCGCCACCAGCACGATCGCAACCACCACGCCCAGCAGCGTGCCCATGGCAGGATCGATAAACCAGGCAAAGATGATGCCCGCCACGGCCAAGAACGGTACCGGCAGCACCAACTGAATCGTCTGCAGGACAGCTTGCTGAATCACGTTGATGTCGTTGAGCGAGCGCGTGATCATCGAACCCGTGCCAAAGCGCTCAAAGTCGCTGGCGGACAGCTCGAGCGACTTGTCGTACACGGCATTGCGGATATCGCAGGCCACGTTGGCGGCCAGGCGCGCCGAAAGATAGCAGCCCAACACCGTGCCGCCGCTGGCCATGCCGGTCGCGATAAGCATGTACAGGCCGTTGCGTAAAATATAGTCGACATCGCCCGTGGTAATACCGGTGTTGACCATGTTCGCCAGCATCGTGGGAACCAACAGCGTACCGACGTTATCTATCAGCACCGCAAACAGCGTCACCGCGATCAGACCGCGATACGGCCTCATAAACCTCATTAAGAGTCGCATGTGTCCCCCTCGCCCTTATCGTCTGCCTCGTTCTCGGCGGCCACTTGCCGTTTAAATGCCTCGCACTCTTCGTTCAGAACATGGGAGAATTTACCGACCAGGCGCATGATCTCGCGCTGTTCCCACGGCTCGAGCGCTTCGAATGCCTGTTGCTCGGCTTTTTGCGCCGGTAACGCGTAGCGCCTGGCAAACCGCACGCCTTCTTCGGTCAGTCGCACAACCTTGTTCTTACGACTGCCCTCGGCAAACTCCAACGTCGCAAGCTCTCGCGCCCTAAGCGTCTTGATCGCCGAATTGATGGTCTGTTTGCTGTAGAACCATTCACTCGTCAGCCGACTCACGGCAACGCTTCCGCCCGCTGCACTCGTGTCGACGAGCATCCAGTAGGCGCAGTCCGAAAGACCGCAGGCGCGCGCGAACTCCGAATAGATACGGTCAAGCCCGTTGAGCATCCGGTCGAAATCGACCAGGCTAACTGCACTATTCATCTCTCCCACCATTCGATAGTCCGAGTTTTGACCAATTTATATCTCTACATTAGTCCGAGTTTTGACTATCGTCAATAAGCTCGTTGTTTATAGTCGGCTCTACATAAGCATATCGACAAAAAAGACCGCCGGCGCGGGGGCGGCGCCGGCGGTTGCGAGAGAATATCGATTGTTGGCTGTTAAGCAGCGACGGCCTCGTAGACCGTGGCGCCCGAGAAGCTGTCGTGCAGGCTCTTGCCGCAGATCCACGGCAGTTCGACGACCTCGCAGACCGTGTTGACTAGCTCGGAGCAGTCAGTAAAGTGGCCCTTATCGTTGAGGGCCTCGCAATCCTGAACACGCCAATAGCCATCGGTGTGCGTGATGTAGTACTCGTGATCATTGATCGACACGAAAGCGCGCGTCTTGGAACGCAGCAGCTTCAGAAATCCTTCGAAGTCGGTCTCGACGACATCTCCAGCCTGGAACATGATGTTACCTCCTGGCCCGGCGCCACCATGGCGCGTTGATAAACGTTGGTGCTCCTTTAGTAAAACCTTTATCAGAGCTTATGCGCGCATCATTTAGGCAAGTGGTAAAAAACCGCAGGGTAGACGGGATAAAACGTTTAACCATCCCACCGGTTTGTCACATTCTGAAGGTACTTTTATGCAAACCTACTTTCCCAATTGGAATCTATCCTTTTGGCCAGGCAATTGACCGTCTATCGTTTGAGCCCAACGGGTATGAACGGGGCATCTGCAACGCCACCGCAAGGAGACACCATGGAGACCATCGAAGCACTCATTCACCGCCGCAGCTGCCGCAAATACAGCGATCGTCCCGTCGAGGCCGAAAAGCTTGCACGTATTATCGAAGCCGGCCAATATGCACCGAGCGGCATGGGCCGCCAGCCGGTGACGTTTGTCGCCGTCACCGACCCCGCGACCGTCGAGCGTCTCTCACAGCTCAACGCCCAGGTCATGGGCAGCAACGGCGACCCCTTCTACGGTGCCAAGACCGTTGTGGTGGTGCTGGTTGACCGCAGCGTGCCCACCCATCTGGAAGACGGCTCGCTCGCCATGGGCAACTTGCTCAACGCCGCCTATGCGCTGGGTGTCGATTCGTGCTGGATTCACCGCGCGCATGAGGTCTTTGACTCGCCCGAGGGCCTGGAGCTGCTGGCCAGCTGGGGCCTGCCCGCCGACGGAAGCCTGCGCGGTGTCGGTAACTGCATTCTGGGCTATGCCGAGGACACGCTACCCGAGGCAAAGCCGCGCCGCGACAACGTGGTGTACGTAAAGTAATTAGTTCCGCCGTTCTACCGAACGGCGGACCCGCTGAAAGGCCCCGTCCCAAATTTGCTGCCCCACTCGCAACTTATCCCGCCGATGGAGTTGTTGCCGTTTCATTTGCCTGGGCCGTTTCGGCGTCGTCGCCTTGCTTGTCTTCGTCCTTTTGCGCATCGGCGATGGTGGAGGCCGCCGCAACGATACCGCGCTGGGGCGCGACGCTCGTCTGGGCCTGAGCGCCCTCGACAACTTCTGTACCTACATGCGCGAGCTCGGGCGATTTAAACATTGCGTCCAAGTTGGCGCCACCGCCGGCATATCCGAGCGCAGCGAGCGCGATGACGATCACTGCAACGGCGGCCACGATCGGCACGTAGCGATGCCAGCCGGCGGGATTGAGCCCGCTGCGGCGAGCCGCCCCGCGGCTGATGTAGCCGAGCGTTCCGTCGTGCTTGAGCTTTGAGCCCACCACGCGTTTGCGGCCCCACAGCGAGGACTCTGCCTGCATTGCCAAGCGGGCGCTTGCCGAAGGATAGCCGTATTTAGTGCGCTTGAACGAGCCATCAAACCCCGAGGCGTGTTTGCCCCACGTCACCGATGTTGTGCGTCGGTTGACCGGCGCGGCACTCCGCCTTCTGCGGCTCGGTTTTGAAGTCTCAGCCATATGCCCTCGCACGCCGTAACCAAATCGAAACAATAACGCTTTGGACTGTAGCACACGCGTCGCGTGCGGTCACGGGCGCCTCGCTCAACGGTCATCGTCCTTCAGCAAGCGCCACAGCGTTGTACGGCTTATGCCCAGCACCTCCGCCGCACGGGTTCGGTTGCCGTGGAGATGGTCTACAACCAGATGCGCGATATCTCGCTCGGTATCGGCCAGCGGTCGCAGGATATACAGGTCACTTTCAAGCGTCGGGGCGCCAAAGGTTGCGGTCTTAATCACGTCCTCTTGGGCGAGCACTTCCTCCGCCACAGCGCGGTCCACCGTGCCCGTCCCCACCAATATATACAGTCGTTCCGAGACCTCGCGGAGCTGCAGATAGTTGCGCGGCCAGCGGTAAGCATCGAGCGTCTTCGTCGCCGCGGCAGACAGCGTGGGCGCTGCCGTCCCAAATGCATCAGCGAGATATTCCAAATAGCGCGCGACCTTCGTCGACGCGGCTCCCTGCTCGGCGATTGCCGGCGCGACGCTCACCGCACAGGCGAAGCGCTCGGTCACAAAGGCGGCTTGATCACTTTCGCCGCCGCCCGGCATGTCATTCGCCGTCAGCACCACATGGCAGCGCGTCGCCAACGCGGTGTCGGTCATCGTGGAGACCAGCTCGCGGAGGCGCTGGGGGCCAACCGCATTCCAGCCCTCAATGCAAAGGGTCAGCCCCGTTTGGAACAGCGGCGATTCGGAGCTTTTGAGCACATGGCGCCAACCGCGATCGGTGAGTTCATCGAGCGCGACGGAAACAAAGGGCTGATCGACAAAAGGGCCATCCAGATAGAGGCGCTTGGCAATCTCGACCTGACCCGCTCCCAGCTCGCCCTCGAGCATAAGGGGCACGCCGCGCGCATAGCTCTCGGTAACCGGTACAGCCACCGAGGCCGCCCCCTCAACGATGCCGTACGCGCTCGATTCATAGCGGACCTCAACTTCGTCGGCGTTGAGCCACTCGATGCCCGCATGCGCCGCGGCACCGCGCACCTCGCGGACCACAACGACCCAAAGGCCCCCGCCCTCTTTGTCGGTGGGGCGAACGGTCAGGCTCAGGCGCGTACCCTCACGCCCCATAACCAGACGCGCGCCGTCTCCTATACGGTCGAGACGCTCAGCGACAAAAGCCGCCACATCCCGCTCAAGCGCCGCGTCATTCATGGTCGAGATCGCGACGTCCCCACGCGCATCGATTGCCAATGCCGAGGCCCCGGCAGCAGCTAGGGCATCGGTCAAGATGTTCAGCTTGGCATTGCTATCCATGATTTGCCCCTGTCCGCGGCGACGTGCAACCGCCGACGGTCGCACGACCGAGTGTTTCAAAATTGAACGATATTGCTCACCAAACACTATAGGGCAGAAAGCGCCGTCCTGCGAGTATAGGTGTTGCCCCGCATCGCCATCCTGGCGGGGCGATAAGAGCTCTTCGGGACTTATAAACCTGCGGACAAGCCATACCCGCAAGAGCTCCTATCGCTCCACCGAAGGCTTGCGCTCACCGGCAGCCAGCACGCGAATAAGCTACTTCTCTACCAGATTCCCAGCACGTGCTGCATTCCCAAACTCATGCACGCAATGCCAATCCAGCAGCAAAAGCCCAACGCGATGGGCTTGCCGCCCTTTTTGACCAGCTCGACGATATCGGTATTAAAACCAATAGCCGCCATGGCCATCACAATAAAGAACTTCGACAGCTCCTTGATGGGCGCCGTGATGGACGCGGGAAGCTGAAGCACCGTGGTGATCACGCTCGCCAGCACAAAGAACAGCACAAACATGGGAAACGCACGTTTAAGCGAGAACGTGCTTTTGGCGTCACCGCCGGCCTTGCGTGCCAGATGCATCTGCCAGCATGCGAGGACCAGCGTGATGGGAATAATGGCCAGCGTCCTGGTGAGCTTGACCACTGTGGCGCTCTCGAGCACATTGGCGCCGGGATGCATGCTGTCCCAGGCGCTCGCCGCAGCCGTTACCGACGAGGTGTCGTTGATGGCGGTGCCGGCAAACAGGCCAAAGCCCTCGTTGGTCAGCCCGAGCATGCCGCCGAGCGTCGGAAACACGAGCGCCGCGATAACGTTAAACAGGAAGATGACCGAAATGGCCTGGGCAATCTCGCGATCGTCGGCATCGATGACGGGCGCGGTCGCAGCGATGGCCGAACCGCCGCAAATCGACGAACCCACACCCACAAGCGTCGCGATCTTACCCGGTACGTTCATGACGCGGCAGAGCACAAAGGCGATGACAAGCGAGGTCGAGATCGTCGCCACGATAATCGGCAGCGACTGGGCGCCCTTGGACAGAATCTGGGAGAGGTTCATGCCAAAGCCAAGCAGGATAACCGCGTACTGCAAGACTTTTTTGGACGTATAGGTGACGCCGGCGGCGAGCTGTTCGCGACGCTTCCTGGGAAAGACGAGCGCCAGGACCATGCCAAAGAGGATGGCAAATACCGGACCGCCGACCACCTCAATTTGTTTGCCGAGCAACGTCGCGGGAATGGCAATGATCAGGCAGAACAAGACGCCTTTCCAGCGCTCGCGAACGATATTTGCCAGTTGCATATGGGATTCCTTCTTTCTATTTCACGTTTGCGACGGCTTATGATACGGCAACATTGAGCGCAGCCTTGCGCAAACACAGACTAAGATGCCGCAATAGTTCTCAGGCAACAGCCGAATTGCCCACCGCGGAGAGCTGATTCGCGGCATAATTAACAACTGACATATGAGTTTGATAGAACAGTTGCGAGGCGCTATGGAAGAATCGATGCACGTCGGCGAGCAGGAAACGAGCCTACAGGACCAGTCCTACCACACCATTCGACGCAAAATCGTCTACCTGGACTACAAGCCGGGCGAAAAGCTGGGCGTCAAGCAGCTTTGCGACGACCTAGATATGGGTCGCACGCCCGTGCGCGAGGCTTTGGTTCGCTTGGCGCAGGAAGGCCTGGTGCGCACCGTGCCCCAGAGCGGCACCTACGTCTCACCCATCAACCTCACCCTTGCCGAGAGTGCCTGTTACATCCGCGAGCATCTGGAAAAGCAGGTGATTGTGGAGTGCTGTGCGCGCGCCACGTCGGCCGGCATCGAGCAGCTCGACCGCGCCATCGCGCTGCAGGAAAAGGCCATGGCCGAAGAGGATCGCATCGGCTTCTTTTTGAGCGACAACCTCATGCATCACATGATTTTTAGCATCGCATGTCGCAGCACCGTGTGGTCGTGGCTCGAAGAGACCAATGCCGACCTGGAGCGCTTCCGCTGGCTGCGCGCCGCCACGCAGGTTCTCGACAATCAGGACATCGTGAACGAGCACAAGCAGATTCGCCGCGCTATCGCCGGTCGCGACCCCATCGAAGCGAGCTTTTTGGTCAGCAAGCACCTGCACATGATGTTCCGCAACCAGACCGAGGTTCTGGACCAGTTCCCCGAGTACTTCGAGACCAGCAAGCTCCGCTAACCTGCCAAAAAGGGACAGGTTCATTTTGGCAGGTTTTATCTGGGCAAATGCAACAAGGCCCGGCTCCGTCTTGATGCGGAGCCGGGCCTTAGTCGCTAGAACGGCGGAACCAACTACTCGACCGTGACGCTTTTCGCCAGGTTGCGGGGCTGGTCGACGTCGCAGCCGCGCAGGATGGCGACCTCGCGGGCGAGCAGCTGCAGCGGGACACTCGCCGTGATGGGGCTGAACACGTCGCGGACTGCCGGCACGCGGATGATGCAGTCGGCAATCTTGTTGATCTCCTCGTCGCCCTCGGTGGCAACGACGATGACCTTGGCGCCGCGCGCCTTGCACTCCATGAGGTTCGACACGGTCTTGTCGTAGGTGGCACTCTTGGTGGCCACAGCGATGACAGGGAAGCCCGGGTCGATCAGGGCAATGGGGCCGTGCTTCATCTCGCCGGCGGCGTAGGCCTCGGCGTGCAGGTAGCTGACCTCTTTGAGCTTGAGCGCGCCCTCGTAGGAAATAGCGGCACCCATGCCGCGACCCACAAACAGTGCGGACTGCGCGTCCTTGCACAGCAGGGCGGCCTCATGAACGGCCTCGGTTTGGGTATCCAAAATCCACTGGATCTGCTCGGCCGTATCGGAAAGCTCGCGGAACAGCATGCGCGCCTGCTTGGTGGTCAAGCGGTACTTGACCTGCGCCAGCAGCAGGGCCAGCAGCGTCAGGCTCACAACCTGGCCGATGAAGCTCTTGGTCGAGGCGACCGCGATCTCCTTGTTGGCCTTGGTGTAGATGACGCCGTCGCTCTCACGCGCCACGGGGCTGCCCACCACGTTGGTGATGCCGAAGACCTTGGCACCCTTGATGCGCGCATCGCGGATGGCGGCGAGAGTGTCGGCCGTCTCGCCCGACTGGGACACGGCCACGACGAGCGTCGTCGGCGTGATGATGGGGTTGCGATAGCGGAACTCGCTGGCCGCCTCCACCTCGGTGGGGATGCGAGCCCAGCCCTCAATGAGATTCTTGGCAATGAGGCCAGCGTGATAGCTGGTGCCGCAAGCGATCACGTAGACGCGGTCGATATCGTTGAGTTCCTCGAGCGAAAGGCCCAGCTCGTCAATGTCGAGCTCGCCGGCCGGCGTCATACGACCAACCAGCGTGTCGCGCACGACGCGCGGCTGCTCGTGGATTTCCTTGAGCATAAAGTCGGGATAACCGCCCTTTTCTGCCATGTCCAGGTCCCAGTCGATGTGGGTGACCTTGGGCTCGATAACATTGCCGGCCTCGTCGGTGTACTCGACGCCTGCGGGCGTGAGCTTGGCAAACTGACCGTCCTCGAGCACCACGACATCGCGGGTGGCGTCGATGAGCGCGATGACATCGGAAGCAACATAGGAGCCGGTTTCGCCCACACCGACCACGATCGGGGAATCCTTGCGGGCCACGGCGATCACGCCGGGCTCGTCAGCGCACACGGCGGCCAGACCATAGGCACCGACCACGTGGGTGCACGCCTCGCGCACGGAGGCCATCAGGTCGTGCGTCTCGGCATAAGCCTCTTCGATCAGATGCGCGAAGACCTCGGTATCGGTCTCGCTCTTAAAGTGGTGGCCGCGACCCTCCAGCTCTTCGCGCAGCTCGGCGAAGTTCTCGATGATGCCGTTGTGGACGATGGCGATACGACCGTCGCAGCTGGTGTGGGGGTGAGCGTTAACGACGGAGGGCTTGCCGTGGGTGGCCCAACGGGTGTGGCCGATACCGCAGGTAGCGTCGCTGTCGATGTTGGAAAGCTCGCTCTCCAGGCCCGCGACCTTGCCCACGCGGCGGATGACGTCGAGGTGCGCCGCGGCGCCCTCGCCCACCTCGAGCGCGACGCCCGAGGAGTCATAGCCGCGATACTCCATACGCTTGAGGCCCGTGACCAGGATGTTCTTTGCAATATCAGAGCCGGTGTAGCCGACGATTCCGCACATAGGATAAATCCCTTCGTTCGCGTGACTGCAAGACGTCCACGCACAGGGGGCGCTGAGACGTATAACGTTCGAGTATTGTACTCACGCAAACGCAAGCTGATATACCAGAAGTGGTATCTCAACTTAGATACCACCCGATGCACACACGTCCAGCCGGTCCAAACCACCACAAAAGCACCTGTCCCCTTCGTGGTGGTTTGAGCTGGCAACAGCGTTTCCCCAGATAAAACCTGCCAAAATAAACCTATCCCTCTTTGGTAGGTTTGGGATGCTACAATCTGGCTTGTACTTGAAACGCATCAAAGGGGCCGCTATGGCAAAGGTAAAAATCAGCGACGTCGCGCGCGAGGCCGGGGTTTCGCTGGGCACGGTTTCCAACGCGCTCAACCATCCCGAAAAGTTGCGCCCCGAGACCCTCAAGCTCATCAACGAGACCATCAGTCGCCTTGGCTACCTGCCCAACCAAAGCGCCCGTCAGCTCGCGGGCGGCGCCACCAAGTCCTTTGGCCTGGTGCTCCCCCGTCTCGATCACGGCTTTTCGCTCCAAATCGCCAGCGGCGCCCACAACGAGGCCCGCAAGCACGGCTACGACTTGCTCATCGCCAACGCCGATAACGACGATATTCTCGAGGACCATTACCTGCGCTACTTTATGGGCACCCAGATGTCCGGCGTCATGGTTCAGCCCATGGCATCCCCCGGCTGGCACCCCGCCATGACCAAGATGCCCGTGCCGATCGTCCATCTGGACATCCATTGCTCCGAGCCCGGCTACTACGTAGCGGCCGACAATGAGGCCCAGGGTCGCATCATTGCCGAACTTGCCATCGCCCGCGGCGCGCACCATATTGTCGTCGTCGGCCGAGCAGCATTTATGCAACTCACCCTGCGCGTCCTTGGCATTCATAAGGCGCTCGCCCTGCACCCCGATATCAAGATCGAAGTCATCGACGCCGGCGAATGGAATACCGCTGCCGACGGCTACGGCATCGGTGCCCAAATCGCCGAGCGCCCCGCGGACGAACGTCCCGATTTTGTCGTCGGCCTGACCGATGTGTTGGCCTCGGGTGTCGTTTCGGCACTGGTCGACAAGGGCATCTCTGTCCCCGGGCAAGTACGCGTGGCCGGATGCGACGGCAACCCGCTCGCTTGGAGCGGATCGGTCCCGCTCACTACGGTAGCGCCCCCGGGCTACGAGATTGGCCGCAAGGGTGTCCAACTGCTGATGGAGCAAATCGAGAACAAGGCCCCGGCAAAGATCAAGCATATCCGTGTCGGCTCCGCAGTGCGTACCGTCACCGCAGTCGCCGCCGAGGATATCAACCGCCAAGAACTGGTACGTCCGTTCCTACTGGAACGCGCCAGCACCCAGGCAAGCAGCCAGACCGACGCCACGGCCATCAACCTCGGTGCGTATCTATAGCACGCCCGCAAGTATGCTAAGTCGCCGCTCAAGCAAAAGGGGCCCGACCATTGCCGGACCCCTTTTGCTTGAGCGCAAACGTGGGCAATTGCTCGTTTCAACGCCGCAATTGTCTAGCGCACGGCCTTGACCGCCGCCGCCAGGTCGAACAACGTATCGAGCACGGCCTCGCAGCCATCCACCACGTCCTGCGGCAGCGGCACAATATCGGGGACGGCAAAGACGTGGCAGCCGGCCGTGATGCCCGAGACGCAACCATTGCGCGAATCCTCGACCACGGCGCACTCCTCGGGGGCAAAGCCCGCACGCTCGCAGGCGAGCAGATACATCTCGGGGTCGGGCTTGCCGTGCACGACGTCCTCGCCACACGTTACCGTTTCAAACTTGTCAAAAAGACCGACCATCTTAAGGTTGCGCTCGGCCGTAACGAGGCGCGACGACGTCGCTAGGCCCACGTGATAGCCCGCAGCTAGCAACTCGTCTAGGCACTCGGCGGCGCCGGCCTTAAGTTCCAGTTCGGTCTTGACCATCTCGTCGCGAATCTCCTTGTGGCGACGATAGATCGCCTCGGTGGTTTCGTGGCTGCCATAATGCTTATCGAGGATGTCCATAACATCGGGCAGCGTGCGGCCGATAAACTGATGGATCAGCGCTTCATCAATCGCGAGCCCCAGCTCAGCGGCGCCTGCCTTCCAGGCCTTAATCCCCAAACGCTCGGTATCGACCAGCGTTCCATCCATGTCAAAAATAACAGCCTTGATCATATCGGTCCCCCATCGACTCTCGCTGTCGCGTTGCTGCAACTCTACCGCATTTGGCAACTTGTATATAACGTATATACCATATTGCACTTTCGTTACACAGATAGAAGTCTTATGGCAAGTAACGCATTAGGATTATAGTTTTCGATCGAGTACTCAACGATAAGGAACGTTTCATGATTTTAGACACCACGGCACCCGCAGAGGAGCTTCAAGACAAGCTATCAGCGCTCGAGCAGCTGCTTTTGGCATACGGGCGCGTGGCTATCGGGTTTTCCGGCGGCGTTGACAGCAGCTTTTTGGCCGCCGTATGCGCCCGCGTCATGCCTACCAATACTCTTCTCGTCCATCTCACCACGCCGCTCATCGGCACGCCCGAGCAGGCTTCGTTTGAGCAGTCCGTTGATGGGCAGGCCAATGAGGGGCCGCATTTTAAGCTCCCCGTGCTCAATCTTTCGGTGGATCAGCTGCAGCTCCCCCAAGTGGCCTGCAACGATGCTAATCGCTGCTACCACTGCAAGCACGCCGGCTTTACCGCCATCGTCAACCACGCCAAGTCGCTCGGCTTTCCCACCGTCATCGATGGCAGCAATGCAAGCGATCGCGGTGACTACCGCCCCGGCATGCGTGCGGCAGAAGAGCTCGGCGTACGCTCACCCCTTATGGAGGTCGGCTTTACCAAGGACGAAGAGCGCGAGCTGCTGCGCGCATGGGGCTATCCCGTTTGGAACCTGCCGGCGGGAGCATGTCTTGCCACCCGCGTCCCCACGGGCGAGGAGCTTACGCGCGAGAAGGTCGATTTAATCCGCGCCTGCGAGGATTACCTGCACGATCTTGATCTGGCACAGGTACGCGCGCGCTTGATCGGCGGCTGCATGCATATCGAGGCCGCACCCGCAGATGTCGCCAAGATTGCTGCCCTCGGTGGCAACGCCGTCGATGCCGAGGGCAAAACCCCGCTGCCCGCCGTTATCGAGTCCGCGCTGCGCGAGCTGGGCTGCGACCATATCTCCCCCGAGGTCACCCCCTACATTCACGGCAACATGAACCTTTAGATTACGCCGTTTTACAAACGGCGTAACTGCTCGGCGCTGCGCGGGCTCCGGGCACGGCAATCTGACGTTCAACTTCACGGGCGCGACCAAAAGGTCAGCGCCCGCTTGTTTCACGTCACCTTACCGCACCCGGAGCCCGCTCGCTCACATATGCTCAACCTGGACTGCGTTAACTGACCTGTCAATAAGGGACAGGTTTGTTTTGGCAGGTTTTATCTTGGGAAAATATCGCGAGGCAGTCGCCCCTCTAGCACCCATCAAACTTCGAGAGACGATAGAGGGGCAATTCGGCTGCATCTACTTCTTCCGATAGCGGCGGTTGCGGCTCGTCGATGAACCCATTACTTCGATGAGCCCTTTATCCGTCATTTTTGGCAGATGGTAGCTGACGGACGAATTTTGGCATTCCGTCTCTCTAAAACAAGGCGCTTATCTCTCTAACTTTAGAGAGATAAGCGCCTTGTTTTAGAGAGACATTAAGAGAGATGTATCGAATTCGCTGCTAGATTGCTTAATGCTATCTCTCTAACCAACCTTCTCTTTAGAGAGACATTTAGAGAGATGAGCGCGACCTCTCTAATCAAGGGCTCCACTCTTTAAGGTGCACACTTCCTAACCGTGCCCTAAGTTGCGGTGAAATAGTCCCCGATTAACCTGCCAAAAAGGGACAGGTTTATTTTGGCAGGTTTTATCTGGGGAAACGCAAATAGGGCCGTGACACCCATACGGCGTCGCGGCCCTTTTCCTTGGAGAAGGATCAATTGATTGAACGGGATGACCGTTCTAGTCTTCGAGTCCGCTATTGATGAGCTCCGCAATCTCAACGGGATCGGTGCTCGCGCGCACCTTGTCACGGAAGCCGGCGTCCATCAGCATCACGGCAGCCTTGGAGAGCAAGCGCAGGTGCGTGGTTCCTGCCTCGCCGGCAGGCACGTACAGCGCGAGCGCAACATCGACGGGCACACCATCGAAGCTCGGCCATTCAACGGGCTCGACCAGCTTAAGCACGGCAACGCCCGGCGTGTGGATAGCATCGCTTTTGGCATGTGGAACGGCAAAACCGGCGACAAGGCCAGTCTCGGCCTCGTTCTCGCGAGCCATGAAGGCAGTCTCTACGGCAGATGCGTCGTCAGCAAAGCCGAGCTCGACGGCCTGATCGGACAAATAATGCAGGGCATCCTCGCGCGAGGCGGCGGTATACCCTATCGTCACTTGGTTGGCAGATACAAATCCCATGGAAACCTTCCTTACAACACAGACCTGACCGCAGCTTCGATGCCGTCGGCGTCCAAACCGTACTTGTGCAGCAAATCGACCGCAGGGCCGGACTCGCCATACACATCGCGCACGCCGACGCGACGCATCGGCACCGGATACTGCTCCGCTAGCACCGAGGCAACGGCCTCGCCAAGACCGCCGATAATCGAATGCTCCTCGGCAGTGACCACGCGACCGGTCTTCTTGGCGCTGGCTACAACCAGGCGTTCGTCGAGCGGCTTGATCGTATGCATGTTGATGACCTCGGCATCGATGCCATCGGCAGCGAGCGCCTCGGCGACCATAAGGCCACAAGCGATGATGGTCACATCGGACCCCTCGCGCACGACCACGCCGCGACCAATCTTGAACTCATAGTCCTCGCAGTCGTTGATGACCGGTGTTGCCAGGCGGCCGAAGCGCATGTAAACCGGGCCCTCAAACTCATAGGCGGCGCGCACACAGGCACGAGCCTCGACGTCGTCGGCGGGAACGACCACCGTCATACCCGGAATCGTGCGCATGAGTGCGATATCCTCGCAGCACTGGTGCGTGGCGCCGTCCTCGCCCACCGAAATGCCGGCATGAGTAGCGCCAATCTTGACGTTGAGGTGCGGGTAGCCGATGGAATTGCGGACCTGCTCGTAGGCGCGACCGGCGGCAAACATCGCAAAGGTGCTCGCAAAAGCAACGCGGCCCGTGGTCGCGATGCCGGCGGCAAGACCCATCAGGTTGCTCTCGGCAATGCCGGCGTCGTAGAAGCGCTCAGGGTGCGCAGCCTTAAACTTACCGGTCTGCGTGGCGGCGGCCAGGTCGGCATCGAGAACCACAAAGTCATCGCGCTCATTGCCCAGCTCGACAAGTGCCTCGCCATAGCTAACGCGCGTGGCGACTTTCTTGACGTCTGCCATTAGAGCTCCTCCCCTGCTGCTGCGAGCTCGGCCATGGCCTGCTCAAACTGTTTATCGTTGGGTGCCTTGCCGTGCCAGCCCACCTGGTTTTCCATAAAGGAGACGCCCTTGCCCTTCACCGTCTCGGCGATAATGGCCACGGGCGAGTCGCTCACTTTGCGGGCCTCGGCAAAGGCGGCGGCAATCTGCGCCATGTCGTTACCGTCGGCGAGCTCGATCACATGCCACTTAAAGGCGCGGAACTTGTCAGCGAGCGGCATGGCCGAGTTGACTTCATCGATCGTGCCGTCAATCTGCAAGCCGTTGTGGTCGACGACGGCAACAAGATTGTCGAGCGCATGGTTGCCGGCGAACATGGCCGCCTCCCACACCTGGCCTTCCTCGCACTCACCGTCGCCCAGCAACGTGTAGACACGGTAGCCGTCGCCCCAGTGCTTAGCGGCAAGCGCCATTCCAACTGCAGCAGAGATGCCCTGACCGAGCGATCCGGTGGACATATCGATGCCAGGGGCGTCGTTCATGTTGGGATGGCCCTGCAGTCGGCTGCCAATATGACGGAGCGTCTCGAGCTCTTCGACGGGAAAATAGCCGCGATTTGCCAACACCGAATACAGGCCCGGCGCCGCGTGACCCTTGGAGAGCACAAAGCGATCGCGATCGGCCTTGTGAGGGTCGGCAGGATCGATATTCATTTCCTCAAAGTACAGATACGTCATGATGTCGGCAGCACCGAGCGATCCACCCGGGTGTCCCGATTTGGCCGCGTGAACCGCAGTCACGACACCCTTCCTGACCTCATTGGCGACCTTCGCCAGCTCCTGGTTGGTCATACGAATTCCTCTCTTGAGAACAACCCCGGCACCGGATGACGCGATGCCGGGGCAATCCACTCGTTAAGCCTGAGCGACGACCTTCTGCCAGTCAGCCTCAAAAGAGGCGAGGCCCTGGTCGGTCAGCGGATGATGCAGGCACTTCTTGAGAGCGGCCATGGGCACGGTCGCAATATCGGCACCGAGTAGCGCGGCCTGGGTCACGTGGTTGGGCGTACGAACCGAGGCGGTGATGATCTCGACGGTGTCGTCGACGTTCTTGCCCGTCCAGTCGTAGTTCTTAATGCAGGTCACGACGTTGTCGAGCTGCGAGATACCGTCCTCGGCGATGTCATCGAAACGACCGACAAACGGGCTGATGTAGCGAGCACCGGCATTGGCGGCCATAAGGGCCTGCGTCGGCGAGAAGACGAGCGTCATGTTGACGCGCACGCCAGCATCGGCCAGTGCACGGCAGGCGGCAAGGCCGGCCTCGCACACGGGAAGCTTGACCACGATGTTGGGGGCGAGGGCGGCAAGGCGCTTGCCCTCCTCGATCATACCCTCGGCAGTGGTAGCGGTAGACTCGGCGGAAACGGGCAGGCCCTCGCAGAGCTCGGCAATCTTGAGCATATGCGGCTCAAAGTCGGCAAGCTTGCCGCCGGTCTTGGCGTACAGGGACGGGTTGGTGGTAACACCGGCCAGGCAGCCCCAGCTCTTGGCCTCGGCGATCTCGTCCAGATTGGCAGTATCGATAAAGAACTTCATGGTGCAAACTCCTTCGAAGGAATCCAAAACTCAAAAAATAGGACAAAGGGGATGTCCCTTTGTCCTATGTGCCGGGCCTGCGGCTGGGACATGCCCCAGGCCCGGCGTCGTGTAGGAAAAGCTACTTAGTCCTCGAGAGCCTTCTCGATGCGGCTCGTGACGCCCTTGAGGTTAAGACCGACGACGTACTGCTTGATCGGGCGCTTGATGTGCTCGATCACAAAGCGCTTGCCGTCGATGTCCTGGGCAGCGAGGTTGCGATAGAGCTTCTCGACCTGCTCCTTGACCTCGGGATCGTTGAACGCATAGTGGCCGGAGACATCCAGGATCTTCAGGCTGAGCTCATCGTCGGCAAGGATGTCATCGACCTGCAGGTTGACGTCGTCGCCAGTCATCCACTTGCGCCAGCGCTCGGTCTTGATAGCCTTGACCAGCAGCGTGTGATACAGGTCGGAGGGGTCATCGCACAGACCGTTGTCGACCAGGATCTGCTCGGTGGCGCAGAGCTTGAGGTAGGCGCGGGTCTCCTCGGTGCCATACTGCGGAGCGACGTTGGAGGCGGTCACGTGTGCCGGGATGTGCTCGAGCAGCGTCGCGTCGTCCAGATAGTCGGCGTTGTGCTCCTTCAGGCCCACGCCATAGCGCTTGGCCATATCGGCAAGCTCGCGGGCGTTCTTGAAGTTGTAGTGACCGACCTGCTCCGTCCAGCGGGTAAGGGTGCCGGTCTGGCCGACGATAAAGGTGGGCATGGGGCAGCCGCGCTTCTCGAGCTCGGGCTGCAGCTGAGAAATGAACTCCTCGTACTTATCGGTAGAGGTCAAGCCGCCATTGGTCTCCTCGGTACCGACCTCATAGGCGACCTCGGGCAGGTTATGCTCGCGACGGTACTGCTCAAGGTAGTCGATAAGATCGATCGTGCGGCGAAGCACCACGTCGAGCGGAATAACCTTGCCGATCTGATAGGGGTCCTTGGTGGGGTCGACCATCAGCAGGTCAAAGCCCGCCTCCATGTCGGCGACGAAGGACTTGCGGGCGAGCTCCATGGCCTCGTCCTCGGGCAGGTGGGCGTTACGCTCCTCGTCGCGCTGCCACGGACCGCCGTGATCGCGGCACAGGTAGTACGGACCGGTGTAACCCACCTCGTCGGCAACCTTCTTGATGTCGGCGGCAAAGCGCGTCTGGTCCCAACCGTTGACGTAGCCGGCGCCCATCTCGTCCATATCGACCTGGTTGCGGCTGGCGATAAACATGGGCGGGAAATCCTCGTCCTTGGCAAGCTCGAACACGGCCTGAATCAGGTTGGGGCTCATGGGGCCAATGCCGACCATGGTTGCGTGATCGCCGCTATCCTGCAGCTTGAGCATGCCCTGAACGGCCTGACGGATGGTGAGGTTGGACATTTTGTTCTCCTTCTCCAGAGGATTTTTGACAAAAGTTCCCTGGGACCCAGATGTGGGCCCTATCAGTACGGATGGATTTTGTTGTGTAGGGGCGGTTGTGCGGAGTCAAATCCATCCCTCCGCACAACCGGAGTCCTTAAAGGTTTACTTGGCCTGCTTATCGAGCGTGGGCTTCATGGCAATCAGGATTGCAGCGGCGACCACGGCGCCAATCACGATGTCCAGGCAGAACAGCGCGACGTTGTTGGTGGCAAGGGCGACGATAAAGCCACCGTGCGGGACGTAGCAGTCGATGCCCTGGAAGGCGGCAAGTGCCGCACCCACGGCAGAGCCGATGCAAATGCCGGGCAGGGTGTGACCGAGGTCCTTGACCGCGAAGGGGATAGCGCCCTCGGTAATACCGATGCAGCCCATGAACAGCGCGGAGATGCCCATCTGGCGGTCAGCGTCATCGAACTTGTTCTTGGCGATGAGCGCAGCGAGGCCACAGGCGATCGGGGGAACGGCGACGGCGACGCGGAACATACCGTTAGGACCGTAGATACCGGAGGCCATGATGGCCATGGTGAAGGTCGAGGCGGTCTTGTTGATGGGGCCACCCATATCGAAGGCGGTCATAACGCCAATGACCAGACCCAGGACAACTGCGGAACCGCCCTGCAGGCTGCCGAGCACGCCGGTGAGCCAGTCCATCACAAAGCCAAGCGGCGTGGCCAGGATGTAGATATAGGCCATGCCCAGGACAAGCGAGGTCAGAATCGGGATGATCAGGATGGGCATGATGGTCTGGATGGTGTTGTTGACCTTCCAGGTCTTCATCCAGCGGACAAAGTAGCCGCAGATGACCGCCATGATCATGGCGCCCAAGAAGCCGGTCGAAACGCTGTTGCCGTTAGGGGTAACGACTGCGTTATTGACCAGGTAGCCCAGGACAAAACCGGGGGCGAGCGCGGGCTTGCCGGCCATCGAGTAGGAGATGTATGCCGCAAGCACCGGGATCATCATGGAGATGCCGGCCATGCCGATGGTGTTAAGGCTCACCATCAGCGGGTTCGTAACCTCCATGCCGTTGGCGCCGGCGGTACCGGATGCCAGCGAGAAGGCAAGAAACACGCCGCCGATAACGACGATGGGGATAAAATAGGAAACGCCGGTATTGAATGCATTGAGCAGCGTCTTGCCAGGATCGGCAAAGATAGACTGCTTGGACGCCGGTGTCGGGGCCTGCGGGGCAGCGGAGACGGCCTTCTTCTCTGCCTTGGCCTCGGCCTTGGGCGCGTCAACGGCGCCACCCGTCGCCTTGATGATCTCAATGGCCTGGTCGATGATCTTTACCGGATCGGCGATTACATCAGAGGTGCCGACCTTCAGGAACTTGCCCTCGGCCATCTTCTGCTCAAAACGGTCCTCGTTCTCGACACCCACGTCGACGGACTCCAGGACCAGGTCGGCGGGGTCCACGTCTTCCTGCGTGAGCTCATTCTCGATACCCAGGCCACCCTGAGCCTCGACCTTGCACTCGATGCCACGGGCGGCGCATTCATCCTGAATCGCCTTCTGGGCCATATACGTGTGGGCGATACCCACAGTACAGGCGGCAACGCCTACGATCTTCATTGCTTCCCTCTTTTCATAGAGTTGCGTGCGCAAGACACCGTTTGCGGAGGCCTCCGGAGCATCCCCTGCCGTTTGGACTTGCTGTCTTTTCGACAAGAACAATATAGGTGCTCGTTTTTCTTAATGCCAGCTTATTTCGGTAAACGCGCAGGTCAGAGCGTTGGTTATGCGATTTAGTTATGCGTTTAACCAAAAATGAATCCTGCGATTTTGCCCTCGATTTCAAAAGTCAAGAAGTATTTGATTTTCTCGGTAGACGGCAGATGCGCATGCCGGTCACAAATTTCGACCCCACCCGTATGCCGCATTTGTTGCATACTCATATGAAAGGAAAAAGCCGCTCACCGAAGCGTATCCTTCACCAAGACTCAAAGTCATCATGTTGGAAAATGCTCATCTGTCGGAAGGAGTCGCTGTGGCAAAACAGCGCGTTACGATCGCAGACGTCGCTCGAGAGGCGGGAACCTCGACGGCAAGCGTCTCGTATTACCTCAACGACAAACGAGAAAAGCTTAGCGAGAAGACGCAGAACAAAATCGCGCGCGTCATTAAGGAACTCGGATACGTTCCCAACGCCCAAGCGCAGACGCTCACCGGCAAGCAAACCCACGTCATTGCCATCATCATTTTGGATAACACCAACAAATGGGCGGGGCTCGTTCTCAATGGCATGGAGCAGGTCATGCTCCCCGCGGGCTACCAGACGGTCGTTTGCACGAGCAACTTTAACCCCGAGACCGAGCTCATGTACGTCGACAAGATGCTCTCGCTGGGCGTCGATGGCTTTATCATCCAGCCCACGGCAAACTTCAAAGCCGTGCATGACCGCATTAGACGCGCCGGCAAGCCGGTCGTCTTTTTCGATGCGGCCATCTATAGCCCAGGTACCAGCTGGATCAAAACCAATCTTTACGACGGCGTGTACAACGCCACACAGGCACTCCTCGACGCCGGCTACGAAGATTTCTTTTCCATTGCCGCCAACATGACCGAAATGCGCACCCGCATGGAGCGTTTTCAGGGGTATGCCAAGGCGCTGGCAGCGAACGGGCAGCTCTACAAAGCGATTCCCATCGATCACAACAAGCCGTCAATCAACGAGCTCACTGAATACTTTAAATTCAAGTTCAATCCCGCCAAGCGAACCCTTATCTTCGTGCAAAATCAGTGGGCACTTCCCCGTGTCTACAAGGCCCTCCAGCCAATGGCCCATCTGCTTCCGCAGCAAATCGGCCTTTTGGGACTCAACTGCGAAGACTGGACTAATCTCACCACACCGACCGTCTCCACCATCATCGAGCCCGTCGACCAAGAAGGTCGCGAAGCAGCCGAGATGCTGCTCGCCCTACTTGACGGAAGCAGCGAACCCGGCGAGCAGCGCATTCTCGAGTGCAAGCTCAACTGGCTCGACTCCACCTCGATCTAGACCGCGGGACAAATGAATCAGTAGCGTTTGTCTCAAATCTTAAGTATTTGTTCGACAGAACGGCCCTTGCCGGCTCCTGCTAGACTGGTAGATTCCCAACCGTCCATCCAGGAGCCTCAATGTCGCGCAAGCCCGCCTACAAGCAAGCACTTTCCATCGGCACCGCCGTGGTGCTGGGGTTTGCGCTGTTTACGGGATCGCTCGACGGAGCGCCCAAGTTGCTGTCGCCGCAAGGCGATGAGCAGGCGGCGGCTCTGGCCGAAAAACAAAACGAGAGTCCCAGCCGCACCGACGACGAGGCAGACCTGGTCGCTCGGCTCGAATCGGGAACGGCGAGCGCGGCGGACCCTCAAAACAGCCAGGACTCCGGCGATGGCTCCGATTCCGCCGCGACCGACACCGATGACGACGTTTCCGCGGGCAGTGCCGCCACCCCCATCGACGAGGTCGAAAACCCCGACCTCAACCGCGCCCGCGGTGTTTATCTCAGCAGCATTCCCGACTACGCCGGCAACCCCTACGTTGCCCTTCGCGCCGACAGCACGCACCCGCTCGGCACGCCGTCATTCACACTCGATGAATACGATCGCGCCACCGAAGAGGGCTGCTTTAAGAAATTCTCCAAGCTCGACAGCCTGGGTCGCACTCGCAAGGCGCTCGCCTGTGTAGGCCCCGAGTCGCTCGGACAGGGAAAGCGCGGCGATATCTCGCGCATCCATCCTGCCGGTTGGCACCAGCAGCGCTACGACTTTATTCCGGGCCAGAGCCTCTACAACCGCTGCCACCTTATCGCCTGGTCGCTCTGCGGCGAAAACGCCAACCGCAAGAATCTCCTCACCGGCACGCGCTATCTCAACGAGACGGGCATGCTGCCGTTTGAAGAGCAGATTCTCAACTATATTCGCGATACGGGCAACCATGTGCTCTACCGCGTCACGCCTATGTATAACGAAGAGGAACTTGTCTGCCGTGGCATGCGCCTTGAGGCGCAATCGGTCGAGGACCACGGCAAGACCCTCTGCTTCCACGTATATTGCTACAACCTGCAGCCGCACGTGCAGATCGACTACACCACCGGCCGCAATCAGGCCTCGGGAGACTAGGACCGACCAAGCTGCCCCAAAGCCTAAATGATCCGTTTTCCTCCGCCCCCAAGGAATCAAAAAGAGCCGCCCCGGTTACCCAGGGCGGCCCTTTCGTCAGCACCTACATTGCAGACAAAATCACGTGCTACTTGGCGCGGCCCTCCTCATAGCGCTCGACCAGCTTGGCCTGAACGTCATAAGGCACCTGCTCATAGCCTGCGGGCTTCATGGTAAAGTCACCCGTGCCGCGCGTGATAGAGCGCAGGCGCGTCGAATAATCCGTCAGCTCTGCCAGCGGCGCCTGGGCAATAACCACGGTATCGCCGCGCTCATCGGTCTCCATGCCCGTCACGCGACCGCGCGATGCCGAGATGTCGCCCATCACAGCGCCGGCGTAGCTCTCGGGGATGGTCACCGTGATTTCCTCGATGGGCTCCAGCACCACCGGGTCGGCATCGGCACATGCCTTGCGCAGGCCGATGCGAGCTGCCGCGCGGAACGCCATCTCGTTGGAGTCGACGCTGTGATACGAGCCGTCGTACACAGCCACGCGAATGCCCGTGAGCGGGTAGCCGGCAATGATGCCGTCCTTCATGGTCTCCTGGACACCCTTGTCCACGGCGGGGATCAGCGAGCGCGGAATACGGCCGCCCACGACCTCGTCCACAAACTCATAGCCATCGCTCGTGCCGTCGGGCCCAATGAGCGGCTCCACGCGCAGCCAGCAGTCGCCGTACTGACCGGCGCCGCCGGTCTGCTTCTTATGGCGGCCCTGGGCACTTGCCGTACGGCGAATGGTCTCGCGATACGGAATGCGGATCGGCACGCTCTTGGCCACGACTTTGGTGCGATCCTCCAAACGGTTGAGCAGCACCGAAACCTGCGCCTCACCAACGGCGGAGATAATGGTCTGGCCGGTCTCCTCGTCGCGGTCGATGCTCATGGTCGGATCGGCCTTGCAGGCCTTCTCGATAAACGTGTAGAGCTTCTCTTCGTCGCCGCGATTCTCGGCCTCGATGGCAATGCGGTACTGCGAGTTGGGGAACTTAAACGCCGCGGCCTCGACCTTACCGGTAATCGAGAGCGTGTCGCCCGTCTCGGCAGCCAGCTTGGGCGCCACGATGATGTCGCCGGCATAGGCGTGACCGACCTCGGTCATATCGCGGCCGCACATCACATACAGGTGAGCCAGACGGTCGCCCT
Source organism: uncultured Collinsella sp. (assembly GCA_958448275.1). Classification (GTDB taxonomy): domain Bacteria; phylum Actinomycetota; class Coriobacteriia; order Coriobacteriales; family Coriobacteriaceae; genus Collinsella. The sequence goes on along the minus strand of CAUDDF010000008.1, from coordinate 14,426 downwards.
TGCGGGTACGCGCGTTGATCAGCTCAAGACCCGGCTCAAGCGTACCCGTCAGCACCTTGATAAAGCTGATGCGACCCTGCTGCGGATCGGCCAGGGTCTTAAACACAAACGCCACCGGACGGTCATCGTCGCTCGAGATTTTGAGCGAATCACCGTCGATGAGCGGCATCTCGCCGTAGTCGGTCGGCGCCGGAAAGTACGTCGCGATGTCGTCCATCAGCGAGTTGACGCCCTGCTCCTTAATGCAATCGCCCGCAAAGACCGGCACAAAGATGCGCTCGGCGATCGCCTTCGACAGCAGGCCCTCAAGCTCCTCCTGCGTCAGCGTCTCCTCGCCTTCCAGGTACTTCATCATCAGCTCATCGTCGGCCTCGGCCACCAACTCGCACAGATGGTCATGGGCCTCCTCGGCCTGGGCACGATACTCCTCGGGAATCTCCGACTCAACGGCTTCGGTGCCGTTGCAATGGCGCGCCTTCATGCGCACCAGGTCGATGATGCCGTCAAAGTCCTCGCCCTCGCCCCAGGGAAGGGTCACGGCGCCCAGGCGCGTGCCAAAGCGCTCTTGCAGCAGGTCCATCGTGGTCGCAAAGCTGGCCTCGGAGCGCGACAGGCGGTTTACGAACACCGCACGCGCCAGACGCAGGTCCTCGGCGGCATACCAGAGCTTAACCGTCGTAGGCTGTGGGCCGGCCTCGGCGTCGACCACAAACAGAGCCGTCTCGCAGACGCTCATCGCGGCAAAGGCGTCGCCGATAAAATCGGGGTAGCACGGGGCATCGAGCACATTGATGCGCGCGCCCTTCCAGTCGATCGGCGCGATGGTCGTCGAGATGGAAAATGCACGCTTGACCTCTTCGGGGTCATAGTCGAGCGTGGGCTTGGTGCCGTCGTGGCCGCCCAGGCGGGCGGTCTTGCCGGAAAGGTGGAGCATGGCCTCGGCGAGTGAAGTCTTGCCCACCCCGCCTTGGCCTACGAGCACCACGTTCCTTACGTTACCGGTCTTGGGAGCACCCATGATGACCTCCTTGCAGGGCCGCGCGCAATGCGCGACGCCAACGGGGAGAGTTCGCGGTCGGTGCCATCCCGGGAGCAGCATGGTCGGCAGCCGAGCCGACTCACCCTCCAAATGTCCTATGCCACCACCCTACCCTCACGGGCGACCGTCCATGCATACCTTTCGGCGCACGTATGAATACAGGCGGCGAGAGGAAGAGACAAGCTTGTGAGGCGATTATTGAACCCCGTCGATGCAAACAAAAAGCCGCCACAGACCGTAAGACCTGCGGCGGCTTCGCCTTAATTAATAGTTGAGTAAATACCTGAGCCTATCCCTCGATACGGCTCAAGAACTCACGGGTGCGCTGCTCACGCGGATGGTCGATGACCTGCTCGGCAGGACCCTCCTCGACAATGCGGCCGCCATCCATAAAGACCACGCGGTCGGCAACATCGCGCGCAAACTGCATTGCGTGGGTCACAATCACCATCGTCATATTCTGCGCGGCAAGGTCTTTAATGACACGCAGCACCTCGGCCGTCAGCTCGGGATCGAGCGCCGAGGTCGGCTCGTCAAAGAACAGGATCTCCGGGTCGAGCGCCAAGGCGCGGGCGATACTCACACGCTGTTGCTGACCGCCCGAAAGCTCACACGGAACCTTGTTCTCGTTGCCCGTAAGCCCCATCTGCGCGATCAACTCGCGCGCACGAGCTTCCGCCTGTTCGCGCGGGCGCTTAAGCACGCGGATCGGCGCGTCGATGATGTTTTTCATCACGGTATAGTGCGGGAACAGGTTGTAATTCTGGAACACCAGGCCGAATCGCGAGCGTGCCCGCTTGGGCACATCGCCCTTCGCATAGACTGCGCCCGAACCCGCATCCGTCGCAACGGCAAGGTCACCAAACGAGAGCGAGCCTCCGCCGAGTGTCTCGAGCAGCGTGGCACACCGCAGCAGCGTGGACTTGCCGCCACCCGAAGGCCCGATAATCGCCACGACCTCGCCACGCTTGACCTCGAGCGAGATATCCTTGAGCACCTCATTGCCGCCAAACGCCTTGCGAGCGCTTTCGATTTTCATCACCGAGTTAGTCATGATAATAGTCCAGCTTCTTTTCGGCGGCGCCCAACAGCATCTCGACCACGAAGTTGAAAACCCAGTAGATCAGCGCCGCAATCGCAAACGGTACCATGCTCACCTGCGAGGCAACCAGGGCCTTGGCGGTCGAGAACATCTCGCCCACGCCAATGGCAAACGCCAGCGACGTGTCCTTGACCAGCGTGATGATCTCGTTGCCCATCGCCGGCAGAATACGCTTGGCGACCTGCGGCATCACGATATACAGAAACGTCTGCACGCGCGAATAGCCCAGCACCTCGGCAGCCTCGTATTGACCGCGCGGAATGGACTGCAAGCCCGAGCGATAGATCTCGGCAAAGTAACCGGCGTAGTTGATGATGAACGCCACGACGCACGCCGTCCACTTGGAATCGGGCGTGAGCGAAATGCCAAACACGTAGTACGGGGCAAAGTAGATGGCAAACATCTGCAGCATGAGCGGCGTACCGCGCATGACCGAGATATAGATGCGCGCAATCCAGCGAAGCGGCGCGATTTTGCTCATGCGCATAAACGCCACGGGAATTCCCAGCGGAATCGACCCGAGCAGCGTCAGCACAAACAGCTGCAAACTGACCAAGAATCCCTGGCCAAGCATCTGCATCATGACCTGAATAGACATTACTTGAGCACCCAATTATCGAAAGACAAACCATAGCTTGAATATTTATCGCAGAGGTCCTTGACCGTGCCGTCCTCGTAGAGCGCCTTGAGCGACTCGGCTACAGCATCGGCCGACTTGGTGTCGCCCTTCTTAAAGCCAACGGCGTAGTGCTCGCTGGACAGCGGCTCATCAAGCTGCGTATAGGCATCGGGCTTGGCGGCAAGCTGATACTGGGCAATCGAAAGGTCGCACGCCACGGCATCGACCGCGCCGCTCTCGAGCTGCATAAAGGCCGTGTTGTACTCGCCGATCGTGTCGAGCGTGGCAAACGTCGCTGCCAGATCCTTCTGGTCACCCTCAAGCACGTCCTGCGCAGCGGAATCAGTCTGGGTAATCACAGTCTTGCCGGCAAGATCGTCCCAGCCCTTGATGCCCGCATCCTTCTTGACCACCAGCACCTGCTCGTTGAGCATGTACGGCTCGGAGAACGTGTAGTCGTCCTCACGGCCCTCCATGGTAAAGCCGTTCCAGATGCAGTTGATGGCGCCCGAGTTAAGCAGCGCATCCTTGGCGTCCCAGTCGATGGCCTCGTATTTGACCTCCCAGCCCTGCTTATCGGCAACAGCCTTGGCCAGATCGAGATCAAAGCCGGTGTACTCGCCATCGTCGCCCACAAAGCCGTACGGAGGATAGGACTTATCGAAGCCCACCACGAGCTTCTTGGACTCCGCAGCACCCTTCACATCCTTGGCCGCGGCAGAGCCAGCAGCGGAGCCCTTGCCGGCACCACCGCCGCAACCGACAAGACCAAGGCCAAGCACCGTGGCGAGCGAGCCGGCTAGACCAACAAACTGACGACGAGACATATCGGTGTTCATGGTATTCCCCCTTGATGGCACTTTAGTTAAGTAAAGTGAGTCGTGTAACGTCCAGAATCATACACTCTACCTTGATAAAGTACAAGGGAGAGGTTGCCCGGCGTGGGCGGGGAGCGGCGCGTAATTAAGTTTCCTGCTCTACAGTCCTGCGCAAGACGGAAAGCACATTAAGTGCTTTCCTTTGCGTGCGGAACTCGCGATAAACTTAATTACGCGCCGCTCCCCGCCCACGCCGGGCAAACATCGTTGGACTTATCGCTGACATGAAATGGGCGCTTGCATATCGTCTGCTAACTTGGCACGGTACAATGCTTTCAGATTTCAATTTGTAAATTAGTGGGGTTAATTCATGGCAGAATCTCGTGCAGAGCGTAAGGCTCGTCGTGCTTTGATCGAGGCGGCTGAGGGGTCAGAGGAGAAAAAATCTTCTAAGAAATCCAAGTCGTCTCAGGACGCGAAGGGTAAGTCGGCCAAGGGCAAGGCTAAGGCCAAGCGTCCCGGCTCTCGTCGGAACGAGGATAAGGCATCTCAGACTCGCTCCAAGCGCTCGCATAAAGATCAGGTTTCGTCTGCGCGTAAGGCTGTGGACCCCAAGTCTCCCTGTTCGATCATGAAAGCTTGCGGTGGGTGTACGGCGCTCAATCGTCCTTATAAGAAGCAGTTGGCAGCCAAGCAGGCCGCCATGGAGGAGCTTTTTGCTACCCTTTGCGAGCGCGAGGGCATTAGCGTCGACCCCATTCGCGGTATGGGCGTCACCCTGGGCGACCCGGGCAAATATCCTGCGCCGCGCGGTTTTCGCCATAAGGCCGCCACTCCCTTTGCTCCCGGTAAGGAGGGTGCTGTCCGTTGCGGTTTCTTTGAGCGCGGCACGCACAAGATCGTTGCCGTACCCGAGTGTCCTGTCGAGGCACCGGGTGCCCGTCAGATTCTCAACGGCATCGCACGCGAAGCTGAGCGGCTGCATATTCCCGCCTTTAATGAGGACAAGCATCTTGGTTTGCTTCGCTATGCCGTCGTCCGCTGCGGTTGGCGTACCGACCAGGTCATGGTCACGCTCGTGACCGCTCAGCGCGACTTGCCGCATGCGCAGGAGTTCTTTGAGGCTGTCGCCGCGCTCAATCCGCACATCGTCACCGTCGCCCAAAACATCAACGGACGTCCCGGCAACGCCATCCTCGGCGAGGAAACCCGCATTGTATATGGCGCCGAGTGCATGCGCGACCAGCTGCTCGGCTGCGAGTTCGATATCTCCCCCACCGCGTTCTACCAGACCAACCCGCAGCAGACCGAGCTGCTCTATCAGCTCGCGATTGACGGCATGGACCTGCAGCAGGGCGACGTACTCATGGATGCCTATTGCGGTAGCGGAACTATCGGCCTGTGCGCAGCCAAAGCCGCCCAGGACAAGGGCGTCGGCATTATGCTGCTTGGCGTGGAGCGCAACCACGCCGGCATTGCCGACGCACGTCGTAATGCCGAGCTCAACGGCCTCACCCGCAGCGCTTGGTTTATGGCTGACGATGCCACCGACTACATCCTAGATGCCGCCGACAACAACGAGCGGGTCGATGTCCTTTCCATCGATCCGCCGCGCGCCGGCTCTACCCCCGAGTTCCTCGAAGCTGCCTGCGCGCTTAAGCCGCGCCGCATCACCTATATCAGCTGCAACCCCGTGACTCAAGAGCGCGACCTGCATCAGCTTCTCGACGGAGGCTATCGCCTGCTCAAGATCACGCCCGTCGACATGTTTCCTCACACCGACCACACCGAAACCGTAGCGGTCCTCGAACGCCGCTAACCAACCTCAGTAGATTTTTGGGACAAGAAAGGGGGCGACCCGTCTGGGCCGCCCCCTTCGCTTGGTTTATAAATTCCGCTACATCCCCTTGCACAGGTCGCACACGCCGGCTGCCGCCATCTCGCGCAGCAGCGTCTCGCGATCGCGCGTCACGATCAGATCCAACGGGAAGTGAATCTCGTCGAGCATCTTGCGAGCGTAATCGAGCTTACCAATTGCCATGCCAATGTGCGCATCGGTCGAAACGCCAATGCCCACGCCCAGCTCGGCGCAGCGCTCGGCGATCTTGCGGCATACGGCCCAATGCTCAGTGTCGACACCGTGTTCAAGACTATGGTTGTTGATCTCAATAATCTTGTGCTTGGCCTTAGCTGCCAACAGCACCTCGTCGATATCGAACGGCACGCCCGAACGCCCCGTGTGACCCAGCATGAACACCTTGGGGTGCTCCAGGGCATTGATATACATCTCGGTCGTCTGGGCCAGCGTCGCGCCCTCGGCAATCTGCGGATTATGCACGCTTGCAACCAAATAATCCAAATTACGCGTAACCAAATCGAACAGCGAATGCTGACGGCTGTACGAATCGCCGGCAATATCGAGCGTGACAAGAGTGTCCTCGCCAAACAGGCTTCCGTCCAGCGAAACGATATCGGCCTCGGCACCACGCAGCACCAGCACGCCGCTCCAAATGCGCGGCCAGATATCCTGGTTGACAAAGAACTGGTAACTGCGCAGGTCATTGGGGCAAGCCGTAACCATAGAGCTCAAATGGTCGGCAGATCCGAGCACCTGCAGACCACGCTCTGCCGCCCAGTACACATTCTCCTCAATGGTCGAATATGCATGCGCAGAGAACATCGTATGGGTATGAATGTCACAAGAAAGCAGGTAGGGCATCAGGTCTCCTTATCTGGCACGGCCGTCGCTTATATTCATTGTACGCATAGCCTTCGATAGTCGTAAAACCACTCCATCCCAAAGACACAACGTCCATGACAACGGGGTCCGGCTTAACACCAAACCCCGTTTCACGTAAAACATTGTAGGCAGAGCGCTTTACTTTTAACGATACTCGTCCGCCAACTGTTTCCAAGCGGGTAGCGAATTGACAATCGTTTCGTAGCTCACGCAATAGCCCAGGCGGAACCAACCCGGCATACCAAAGCTGTCCGAGGGAACCGCAAGCAACTCATACTTCTTTGCGCGCTCACAGAACGCATTCGCATCGGGCTCCAACGCTTTCACCCATAGGTAGAACGCGCCATCCGGCTCAACATAGGTGTAGCCATACTCCGCTAGTGCGTCGGTAAGCGCGGTGCGGTTGCGCGCATAGGCCTCGACATCGCTCGGCTCATCGATGCAATCGATGATTACGCGCTGGAAGAGTGCCGGTGCGCATACAAAACCCAGCGTACGGGCAGCGCCCGCAACAGCCGGCATCAGACGGGCAGCCTGCGGATTGGTGTTGGGAACCAAGATCCACCCCACGCGCTCACCCGGCAGCGACAGCGACTTGGAATACGAGTAGCACACGATGGTGTGCTCGTAGATCGAGGGCACCCAAGGCACCTCGGCACCGTACACGATCTCGCGGTACGGCTCATCCGAGATGAGCATAATCGGATTCTCGGGATCGCGCTGAGCGTTGGCCTCGCGCAGAACATTGGCCAGTCGCGTCAGCGTGTCGCGCGTATACACGGCGCCGGTCGGGTTATTCGGCGAGTCGATGATGACGGCAGTCGTCTTATCGGTAATCGCCTTGAGCACGTTGTCCACACTCAGCTGGAACGTATCTTCATTGGCGAGCGCCTCAACACACGTACAGCCGGCTTTCTCAATCCACACGCGATACTCCGGGAAGTACGGTGCAATGACGATAACCTCATCGCCCGGGTTCGTAACGGCGTTGAGCGTGCAGGTGAGCGAAGCCGCGGCGCCCACGGTCATAAAGACATCCTTGCCCTCATAACTCGTACCAAAGCGGCGGTTGAGCGACTCAGCCACGGCGGTACGGCACTGCGGCAGGCCCGGTGCGGGCGTGTATCCGTGCAGCTGGTCACTCGGCAGCTCCAAGGCCTTCTTAATGGACTCCGCCACGGCAGCGGGCGCCGGAACGCTCGGGTTACCCAGCGAAAAATCGAATACATTTTCCGCACCAATCTGCGCCTTGCGCTCAAGGCCATAGCTAAAAATCTCGCGGATGATGGAGCTTTCCGCACCGCGAGCATACATAGTTTCGTTGATCATCTGTTCCCCTTTCACATAGGCGCTATTGTACGCTTTAGCCGAGCACAGTGCCGCAGCAATGTTGATTGGGGACAGACTTAAATGCGTGAAAACGCTCATTTAAGTCTGTCCCCAATCAACAGACAGCCCCATATCGCTCAAAAGAAAAAGCCTCCGCAGGTTTCCCGGCGGAGGCTTTTGTTAGAAGGACTATTTGTCGGTGTCGGTATCAGCGTTGACGGCACAGTCATCGCCGGCGTCATCGGATGCGGCTTCGGTATCTTCCTGCATGGCCGCCTGCGCAAAGGCCGCGGCATCAGCCGCCAGCTCCTCCTCGCTCATACGAGGCGCGCGCTTCTTGGTCGGCATGCCGGCCGCCTTGGCATTGCGCTCCTCCTTGGCCGCCAGGATATCGCCCTCGCGCTCAAGGTAGGCATTCCACTCGTTGTCGAGCAGGGCGTTCACGGCGTCGCCCTCGACGGTCTCGCGCTCAAGCAGCACCTTCGCCATCAGATCAAGCTGATCGCGACGGGCGTCCAGAATCTCGACCGCACGACGATGGGCCTCACGCATAATGCGCTGAACCTCGATATCGATGCGGCGCGCCGTCTCCTCGGAGTAATCCTGGTGATCGGCGTAATCGCGACCAAGGAACACCTGATGTTGCGCCTCGCCAAACACTTGCGTGCCCAGCTCCTCGCTCATGCCCAGGCGCGTGACCATCTCGCGCGCCATCTTGGTTGCGCGCTCCAGATCGTTGCTCGCGCCCGACGTAATATCATCGCACATGAGCTCCTCGGCAACGCGACCGCCCAAGAACACGGCGAGCTCGTCGAGCATCTCGTTCTTGGTCTTGAGGAAGTGGTCCTCCTGCGGAAGCTGCAGCGTGTAGCCCAGCGCCTGGCCGCGGCTGACGATCGAGATCTTGTGGACCGGATCGGAGTGCTCCAGGATGTGGCCCACCAGGGCATGACCGCTCTCGTGGTAGGCAATCGTGGTGCGCTCGGCCTCGGTCATCACGCGACCCTTGCGTTGCGGTCCGGCAATCACGCGCTCCATCGACTCCTCGACCTCGTCCATCGAGATCACGGAACGATGACGGCGAGCGGCCAGCAGCGCAGACTCGTTGAGCAGGTTCGCCAAATCGGCACCAGTAAAGCCAACGGTCATCTGGGCGAGCTTCTCAAACTTAACGTCCTCGTCCATCGGCTTGTTCTCGGCATGCACGCGCAAGATCTGCTCGCGGCCCTTCACATCCGGACGGTCGACCGTAACCTGACGGTCAAAACGGCCGGGACGCAGCAATGCCGGATCCAGGATGTCAGGACGGTTGGTCGCAGCGATCAGGATGACCGACTCGCTTTCCTCAAAGCCGTCCATCTCGACCAGCAGCTGGTTGAGCGTCTGCTCGCGCTCGTCGTGACCGCCGCCCAAGCCAGCTCCGCGCTGACGTCCCACGGCATCGATCTCATCGATGAAGATGATCGACGGGGCCTGGGACTTGGCCTCCTTAAAGAGGTCACGCACACGGCTGGCGCCGACACCTACGAACATCTCGACAAAGTCGGAACCCGAGATGCTAAAGAACGGCACGCCCGCCTCGCCGGCAACGGCCTTGGCCAGCAGCGTTTTACCGGTGCCCGGAGGGCCAACCAGCAACACGCCACGCGGGATCTTGGCGCCCAGCTTGCGATAGCGATCCGGATCGCTCAAAAAGTCACGGATCTCCTCGAGCTCCTCGACTGCCTCGTCCACGCCGGCAACGTCTTCAAACTTGACCTTGGGGCGTGTGGCCTCGTTGGTCTTGGCGTTGGTCTTGCCAAACTGCATGTTCCTGTTGTTGGCGCCCATCATCTGGCGCATAAAGTAGAACATGATGGCGATAAGGGCGATCGTCGGAAGCACACTCATCGCCAAGTCGCCCCAAAAATCGGGATCGTTGGTGTTGACGATGTACTTGGTATCGGGGTGCTCCGCCATGAGCTCGGCAAGCGAATCGGAGCCGACATAGGTCGAGGAGAAGCTCTTGAGCTCGCTCGTATCGCCCTTGTCCTTCTTCGTCTTCCAGTAATGACCCGTCACGCTTCCGTCTTGAACCGTATAGGTCAGATCTTCGACGCGATCCTGCTTGATGGCGCTCACCATCTCGCTCGTCGCGAGCTTAACGGTATTGCTGGAATTGGCAAAGCCGGAGCCCATGTTAAAGAAGGCGTAGCCCAGAAGCGCGCAAGCCAAAATAAAATACAGCCAGCCCGTACGCGTGGGCTTCTTGCCTCCGGGCATCCCCGGGATCTTAGGCTCCCGGGGAGTCTGGGAATTGTTATCGTTATGGTCGTCGGGCATCTTACGAATAAACCTCCGGTTTCAAAATGCCCAGATACGGAAGGTTACGATAGCGCTCGGCATAGTCGAGGCCGTAGCCCACCACAAAGGCATCGGGGCAATGGGTTCCAACATACTTGGGCGTGATGGCCGAGACGCGGTCCTCAACGTCCTTCCACAGGAAGGCGGCGACCTCCAGAGAAGCGGGCTTGCGGCTCTCGAGGTTCTTCATCAGATACTTGAGCGTCAGGCCCGAGTCCAGAATGTCCTCGACGATCAGCACGTCGCGACCGCGGATGTCGATATCCAGGTCCTTAATGATACGCACGATACCCGAGGACTTCACACCGTCGCCATAGCTCGAAACAGCCATGAAATCGATGTTGGTCGGTAGCTCAATCTTGCGCATCAGGTCGCCCATAAAGACAACGGCACCGCGCAGAACCGCGATCAGCACCAGATCCTTACCCGCGTAGTCGCGAGTGATCTCCTCGCCCAGGCGAGAAACGATGCCGTCGATATCCTCCTGCGTAAACAGAACCTTCTCGATATCCGGATGTTGAGAAGCCATGACAACCCTTTCTTGTGCTTAATCGCCCACACACCGCCGTATGGACGCGAACTACACATTCTAGCAGCGCACGGGGTATATTTTCCAGCCCGCGCACCATCAGCGCGGGAATACCGTCAACGCCGCACAGAACAGCTGGTGCGAGGGGCTAATCCGCGTCAACCACGCGAAGCAGATAAGCCACACGCGTCGCCGCCGTGCATTTAAAACGTTCGTCCGCGCGAACTCCGGCGACCCACACCACGGCACCTCCCGGCGCCGTCCTCACCACGGGCACGCCGGCGCGCTCGGAAACGGGAATGCGAGCCTCGCCTAGCAAGTCGGATACCTTCTTGCTTCGGCCACTCATTCCTAACGGGCACATCACGTCTCCCGGTGCGGGACCGTCCACCCACAGGCGCGCCAATCGCGCCTCTGCAGGGATCTCGCCACGTGAGCCCGCCAGGATCCGCTCACTATCGCTGTCGGCAAAACCCAGGGCAGCCGCGTCTACCAAAGCTGTCACTTCCCCGGCAGCCGCAAGCTCACGGGCGCGGCGCACGATATCGCATCCCGGCTCAACGGCCATCGGCTCTGCGACCAGCATGCGCCCCCCGCCCAACGGCAAACGACCGGGTATGGTAATCCAGTCCGCAACCAGCCCCTCACGAGCCGCCGGCGCCTTAAACGCTAGCATGCCAAACTCGACGCGCGCGTCAATTCCCGCCGGAAGCGTGACCGAGCCTGTGCCTTCGGCAACGCAGGAAAGGACTCGCTCCACATGTCGCATCTCTGGACGAGCGCCCGGATCGATGCGTTTGATCGCCAGTCGCACGATGCGCCGCGCGATTACCACCTCGGCCGCAGCAAGGCGTCTGGCATCGAGCACTAGCGCGCCCGCCGCCTCCTTGCGCAGGCAGCTTCGAAACGCCTGTGCCGACAGCTGGGATAGAAACGCATCTTCGTCACCCAAGATCTCACAGGCGGCGCCAATCGTCTTGCACACGCTCGCATTACGCTGTGCCACCACTGGCATTACCCGATGGCGCACGTAGTTTCGCAGATACGAGATATCCTCATTGCTCTCGTCTTCACGCCACGGCTGACCATGTACCTGTAGATAGCCCACGAGCTCGCCATGAGTTAGGTCGAGCAAGGGACGCACCACGATATTCCTCCGGCGAGGAATGCTCGATAGACCAGCGGGCCCCGAACCCTTAATCGCGTTCATCAAAAACGTTTCCGCGCGATCCGAAGACGTGTGCGCGGTGCAGATACGAGCCGCCGTTCGCGGTGCCCCCGTCTGGGCGCAGAGTTCGCGAACATACCTCCGCGCCGCGGCATAGCGCACCTCGCGGGCCGCGGCCTCAATATTGCCCGACTCCCCATCAAAATAAGCGTGCTCCACACACAGCGGTAAACCATATTGCGCGCAGAGCTCACGCACAAAGGCCTCGTCGCCATCGGACGCCTTGCCGCGCAGATGATGGTTTACATGCAGCACATGCAGGCGCTCGCGAGCAATGGGGGCAACACCGCGTCCGTCTTGGATATCCAGCTTTGATGTGCACGCCATAAGAAGCAGTGCCGTCGAGTCCGCGCCGCCTGATACCATGAGCACGACAGGAGCTGCCTGCTGCCTCGTCCGGGTCTCATCGACTGCCCCAGGCACGGCATGGTGTCCGTAATGCTGTGATACCGTTGGCATTCGCTTCCTCCTTTATTCGTCCGCACCCATTGTATCCTTTGGAATCTTATGTCTTGCCTGCACCTTCATATCCTCGGCAGTGGCTCTAAAGGCAACTGCGCACTCATCGAGGGCCCGCAGGGGCTCATTATGGTCGATGACGGACTGTCTCGCCGCGAGACATTAAAGCGCATGGCAGAACTGGGGCTCTCGGCAGACAACGTCTCGGCTCTTCTCATTACTCATGAGCATAGCGATCACATCAAGGGCCTCGATGTCTGGTGCAAGCACTGGCACGGCCCCCTCTTTGCCAGCAGGGGCACTCTTTCGAGCAAAGATAATCTTTCGCATCTGCCTGTCGAGGAATTCGATCCCGGTGACACCCTATCCATTGCCGGCATCCACGTGCAAACCTACTCAACGTCACACGATGTCATCAATCCAGTCGGCTATCGATTCGACACCCTCGATGATTCCATCGGTTTTGCCACCGACACCGGAGAGCTATCGAGCCAAGCCATGAACACCCTCGAAGATTGTCGAGTCCTCGCACTCGAAAGCAACCACGATGTGACCATGCTGCGCGAGGGAGAATATCCCCGCTTTCTTCAGGAGCGCATCCTGTCTGCAAGGGGACACCTCTCCAATGGCCAAGCCGCCGAAGCCGCGCGCGAACTTGTTACCGAACGCACCGAACAGCTCATTGCCATGCATATCAGCCAAGATAACAATCGTCCGAGCCTTACCGTCAAAAGCTATGCCAAAGCTCTGACCGCAACCCTGGATGACGAGGTCGGCAGCTCCGCAACCCTTCTCCAAGGATCGCGAAAACTCTCGATACGCCCCGCAAGCCAGCATCGGCCAGTAACCATTCAATAGACTGTCCTAGACAGCAAAAGGGGCCGAGAATCGCTTCCCAGCCCCTTTTGCTGTCTTTTAATAGCGCAGAACACCAACGAAGTTAGTCGATGGAGATCTTCGTAACGTTCTTCTTCTCGACGATCTTGGGGACCGTAACGGTCAGGATGCCGTCAGCGTACTTAGCCGAGAGGCCCTCGCTCGAAGCGTCCTTTAGATACACGCCACGCGTCGCGCTGTACGAGCTGAACTCCTTCTGCAGGAAGTTCTTGCCCTCGTTCTCCTCGTCTTCCTCGACATTCACGCTAATGGACAGACGGCCCTCGTTAAGCTCGACATCGATATCGTCCTTGGCGACGCCGGTCAGATAAGCCTTGACCTCATAGCCGTCGCCCTTATCCTCAACGTCAACGGGAAACGCCTTGGAAGCAATCGAGTTGTTTGCAAGGTCGGTCATATCATCAAACAGATCGAACAGCGAGCTAGCAGAAGGACGAACGCCAAAAACCGAACGATAAGGAACCATGCTTGCCATGTTTACCACTCCTTTTAGGACTGCCGAGCCATCTTCTAGGTGACTGGGACTTCTTTTGACGCTCATATATATGCCCACACAGTGCTTATATATACATTGACTATAAAGTTTTTTGAGTCAAGTACTATAAGCATATCTAAGTGTAATTGACTCAGGTTTTAGTAAGGTTAAGGTTCTTTGAACCAGAGCTTAAATAACGAGTATGTTCGCAGCTACAAATAACAAGGGGCTTACAATGAGCGCGTACACGTTGTTGGTAACGAGCTAAAGGGCATCATGGACGACCAAAACCAGAACAAAATGTTTATGCAGACGCAGGGGGAAGAAACTTCCACGCAGCCGCCACGGTTCCATCGCCCCCACATCTCGCAAGAGCCCATTAATGATCCGGAGCCCGAGTATGTGACGAGAAATCGATATCAAACACTCGAGGATGCCCAAACGGGACGTAAACATATGGGCGTCGCCTCGGGAGACCCTGTATATCTAAAAGACGCACCATTATCTAAAAACAGCGCAGCTAGTGATGAGCCACTGAAAGCATCAGCCGCTCATCAACAAAGAGGTTCTCGACCCAAGCAAACCTTGACGCATTCGGCTCGCTATCTCGAAACGCCAAAACAGGGAAAATCAATCTTCGTTTCGTCAAGTAAAAGACGCAAGCAGCATCGACTGACAATCCTGCTTTTGATCATTGTGGCCATAGCAGTTGCCCTTGTTATTAGATTTATCTTCTTTAAATAAGGGCTCAATACCAAAAACGATAAGATCGTCTGGTGTAATTGAGTCATTTACGCCCCATAAACGCAAAAAAGGGGGAGGCCGCGAGGCCTCCCCCTTCTCAGTTC
>CAUDDF010000007.1:0-53694 GCA_958448275.1 uncultured Collinsella sp. | reverse complement strand
CGGGATTGGTCAATCTCGGCCGACTATATTTGGCTAAATTATTCCGGCGCTAACATCACGACCAATTATGCGCGGAGGCTCAGCGCCGGCAGTGGGACGAAACGGATTATGGAATGCTGTGGCGCTCACTTGTTTGCCTTTCTAGGGAATCGATTATTGGTCAATCTTAGCTTTAAAAGTTTATCGTAGACTATATCCGATTATATCCAGTTGTATAAGTCTGTATAAACGTATCGCGGAAGTATCGAGCTTTCGTAATTTGTCTTAACGGACAGTCCAACGTTACTTTCTTCCAAGCTCATAGCGAAAGAAAGTTAAGGACTTCCTAAAATCCATTTTCTAAAGCGAGAAGTACTCGCTCTCAGCGGATAAGTTCGGCCCCAACCACGGTTCGCCCGTCAAGAAGAACTCCGGCCAGCGCTGCATGAACAGCGCTTGCTCGCGCTTCCAGCGGCACAGCTTTTCCTCGTTGGCCTCTTCCCTGCCGCGCGAGGTGAACTCGTAGTGGTACAGCTCGGCATAGGGCGTAAAGATGGTGCGGTAGCCGGCCCCCTGGCGCCAAATGCCTCGACTGCGAAGCCGTCCAATTCAAGATGGTCGGCATCGGTCCAGGCTCGACAGCCTCTGAGACGCCCGACTCGTAGTACGTGACCTTATCTATAAACAGGCTTTCCGCACTCACAGCATAAGAAGGCCCGTGCAACAAAACACAAAGGTAGGCCAGAGCAACAAGCAGGATGCAACGGCGATGAAGGTCCAACAAGACAACAGGCATGATTGCGCCGATCTACATGGCAAGCCAATAAACAGGATTGGGAAATGCCTGGTGGCAGTACTCATCAGCGTATTAAGATCAAATCCTAGCCCAGACTCATAACAGATCGAATCCCTGCAACGGCGGGAAAAGTCGACGTAAATCGTTTAAGCATGCGGCAAGCGGTGAGAGTGTATGGGCGCTCGCACGCGTCTTTGAATCTTCTAATGAGCAAGAAGAGAGGAATCTAGGAGAGACCTAATAGTTCTTGGAAGCTGGGAATCATCGAAATCACCATCTTTAAACAAGAGAGAATCATATAGCTTCTTATCGTTCTGTCTCGAAAAGATATGAGTGACCAGATGCACATCGTGGGCCTTTGAAAAACAATCTTCGTCCCTTAAAGATTCAGCAATATAACAACCGCCCCTATAGTTCATGAGTAAGGAAAAGTTCAAGTCTGTTGTTCCAAACTTATAGCACTGCGATTTTGTTGATATGTCTTCGAGCATAAAGCACGCGGAGGTTGCAAAAGAGGCAAGCTGAACAATATGGTTGACTTTTCTGCGACACAGAGCGTAGGGATGGCGATTCGAAAAGTCGATCTGCGACGCAGCAAGTTTTCCTCTGGATGCCAATTTGAAAAACTGCTTAGCCGACAAATGACTATCTACGCCAGTTAAATGCTTGAAATTTTCGGCCTTATAAATAACTTCGATATACCTGTCATCGAAAACGTACATGAATGACTTTCCGACAAGAAAACCGCGATAAAGTTTTGCTGCCTGATTAATTTCCGCAACTATCGCCTTCCGATCTTCAGCCCTACCCATACTGCCCCAATCAAAAAAGCCGGGATAACCCCGGCTGATAATCAAAGAGGCGGTTTTCTGCTGGCTGTCAGCCGCGGCATCCTCACGGAAACCTAGTTGTCGCCGGAATTATAGTCCCCGGCGCGGACTCACCTTATCTCCCCGGTGCGGGCTCGATATCCTCTCGGATATCTAATCGTCTTGGACTTTTTACCTGCCCAAGCACAGTACAGCTTTTACGTGCCGCCACACGGAGCTTAGCTCAAGATTATTATCTATAACTCAAGCCACTAAAGCAAGCTACGCACGGGCATGGTCAAATTAAATTCAAACCTTGGTCATCAATCACATCTACCGCGGGCCGATAACGCCCGCCTCATGTGCTGCGATATAATCAATCTCACTAAATGCCAAATCAGCAAGCCGAAGGAGCTAACGTGCTAACAATTCACTATGGTGATATGGAAAACGTTATCTACAACACGTCGGTTTACTTCGATAACGTCTATTCGCCCCAGTGGTTTCAAGATGCCTTTGCTCAAAGGGTCATAAAATCCATCGACAAAGGCACCGTGGTAGGCCCCAATGCAATCGATACCAAGATTCTAGGTATCATTCCTCCCGAAAAACTATCCAGCGGCACCAAAACGCTACTGCTTATGTACTTTATGCCGAAGAACGTATATAACGCCTCAAATTGCGGTGATAATTGCGCCTACTGGATTCTGCGGATCGCCGCGCAAAAGGATTTAGCAATCAATCTCTACCATTTAATGGATTTTGGAAACGGCAAATTCACGGCTGTCATTGCGAACACAGGCGATGTCGTTCACACGATGTTTGACCTTGTCCCCATAGCTGGAAAATGCCTTAGGGAGAACTCCTGATGCGCGGATCATACAAGGTAATTATTCAAAATAACCGGGTTCAGTTTAAACTGACCATCAATAGAAATCTGACCATCATCCAAGGTAACAGTGCTACAGGCAAGACAACTCTGCTTGATATGGTGGCAGCCCACGAAGAGCTTGGGGCACAAAGCGGCGTAACAGTAAGTTGCAAAGTGCCCTGTAAAACAATATCTGGAAAATATTGGCGCAGAGATCTCCAAGAGATTTCCAGCAGTATTGTTTTTATTGATGAGGGCAATACTTTTGTTCGATCAAGAGAATTTGCCCATGAAGCAAAACGTAGCTCAAACTACTACGTAATCGTCGCCAGAGAGTCACTGCGCCAACTGCCCTATAGCGTTGATGAAATCTACGGTCTTAAGAACACCAACCGAACCACAACGAAGTATCCCGTTTACTCTCGTGTCTACACCTCTACATATCGTATTTACGATGATACTGAATTTAGAGGCGAGAGGCCCGAGCTTGTCATCGTCGAGGACACAAATTCGGGCTACGAATTCTTCAGTTTGCTATGCAAAAAGAGCAGCATTAAGTACATCAGCGCGGGAGGAAAATCAAATATTTGCAACTGCATTATGGACGCACCGGAAAACGACATCCTCGTGATTGCCGACGGCGCCGCCTTTGGACCAGAAATTGCGGAAGCAGCTGCTCTATTGCGCCGAAAGAACATCAAGCTATTCCTACCGGAATCGTTTGAATGGCTCGTGTTGAAGTCGGGATTATTCAACAGCAAATACATTAAGGACATGCTGCTTAACCCCGCTGAACATATCGAAAGCTCAAAGTTCTTTAGCTGGGAGAAGTTCTTTACTGCAGAACTCATCGAATGCTCACGAGACACACGTTTTCGATATGACAAGAGCTGCTTGAACGAGGAGTACTTGAACCCCACCGCCCTTGCAGCTCTTGAGGATACTTTGCCGGAACTTGACATTACTTCGCGCTAAAGCGAGAAGTACTCACTATCGGCAGATAGGTTTGGTCCGAGCCATGGGTCGCCGTTGAGGAAGAACTGCGGCCAGCGCTGCATGAACAGCGCTTGCTCGCGTTTCCAACGGCGCAGCTTTTCCTCGTTGGCCTCTTCCCTGCCGCGCGAGATGAACTCGTAGTGGTACAGCTCGGCATAGGGCGTAAAGATGGTGCGGTAGCCCGCCTCCCATACGCGCAGGCAAAAGTCTGCGTCGTTAAAGCCAACGGCGAATTCCTCGTTGTAGCCGCCGACGCGCTCAAATACGTCGCGTCGCACCATCTGGCAGGCACCCGTTACGGCGCTAAAGTTGCCCGGGCGCACAGCGCGGGCAAGATAGCCCTCGCGCTTTGCCGAGAAGTCCTGGTTGGCATGGGCAAGTGCGCCACGCACGCCAACCAAAATGCCGGCATGCTGCACCAGATGATCGGCAAAGTAGAGTTTGGCGCCCACCACTCCCGCATCGGGACGCTGCAGATAGCTCATCATCTCTTCGATAAAGTCCGGGCTTATAACCTCGGTATCGTTGTTGAGCAGCAACAGGTAGTCGCCCTTAGCGTGCTCCACACCAAAATTGATGATCTGAGAGTAATTGAACTCGCCCGGCCAGTACACAACGCGCGCGATGCCCTTGCCTCCTGATGCTGAAGCCACGCGTTCCGGCAGGGTTTCGTAATACGCAAACGTATCCGGGGCTTCGCTGTTGTTCTCCACCAAGACGATCTCATAGTTGGCATACGTGGCCTTCTGGGCAATCGACATCACACAGGCATCGAGCGTCTCAACGTGGTCCTTGGTGGGGATCACAATGCTCACCAGCGGCGCAGGCTCCGGCAGCGCATAGCGCATGCGATAGACAAACGGCGTCTCGGTCTCCTCGACCGTTCCGCAAATGCCCAGCTCGTTAAAGTGACGCTGCAGCGCAAGGCGCCCGGCTTCAATAGCATACGGCTTGCTATCGGCAGAGCCATCGGCGGTCGACCCCGGATGAACGCGCCAGTGATACAGCACGTGCGCAACATGCTCAAACCGCGCGCCCGCCGCAAGGCAGCGAAGCGTCAGGTCGTAGTCCTGGGCGCCCGCAACGTCTTCTGGGGACATGCCAATGCGATCAATAAGCGCCTTCTCCACCATCAGGAAATGCGTCACGCAGTTATGGCTATAGAGCAGGTCAACGTTGAGTTTGGTCTTAAAGACCGGCTGGCCCCACTCCCCCGTTTTCTGGAACATGTCCTCGTCGCAGAACAGGACCTGGGGACGCTCGCCCTCGGCAGCCTTGTTCAGCGCGGAAACATACTGGAATAACGCGTCCGGTTCCAGAATGTCGTCATGGTCCAAGAACGCGATGTAGTCTCCAGTCGCCTGCTGAATACCAGCGTTGGTGTTGAGCACAATGCCGCCGTTGCCAGGCAGCTCAATACGACAAACCCGCTCGTCATTGGCGGCAGCCGCAAGATTGGCCACCGCATCCCATTCGGGCGAGGCGTCCATAAGCAGCAATTCCCAGTTGCCATAGCTCTGAGCTAGCACCGAGTCCAGCAGCTCGCGCAGGTAGACCCGATCAGTTTTATAGCACGGCACCACAATGCTCACGAGCGGTCTATAGGCAAAGGCCGCCGAAGCGACACGTTGGCACGCCAAATCGCCCGGCTTTGCGCGATGTTGCTCAAACCAACGTCGATAAGCTGCGTCGTCCGCACGCGCGTCCTTCATGCGGTTCCAACTGTCATCGACCATGCCGTTGTACAGGCGACCATCCATGGCGCAAAAACCGCTCTGGATCTGCCCCGCGGGGTCGATTGCAATCGCGACAAAATCACGTATATCCTGGGGCATCTCAACGCTCAAATACGTTTTATTGACGCGGCATCCGTTCTGCTGCGGCACATCGATCTGCGATTCAAACACATGCACGGTGACATCGATGGCATTCATATGCGTATCGAAAATCTGGAGCTCAGGTGCGCACTGAGGGTCTCCAGCCCAGGTAACCTCATAGCGCCACGCCGCGCCGGCGTCTGCCGGCAAATAGCGAATGGCATCGATCTCGTAGAGGCCGCAGTGTTCGCCACGCTGCGCATCGCGGATAAGCGCACACAGCGCAGGCTTTGCTTTGTAGTTAATCTTGGATTCCAGCTTGGCCACGCGGCTATCGAGGCGAATGGAGCCCAACCTTTGGCCACCGGATGCAAAAACGACATCCATCGACGAGCCGTCCAAAAACGGAAG
This sequence comes from uncultured Collinsella sp., assembly GCA_958448275.1. Lineage (GTDB taxonomy): Bacteria > Actinomycetota > Coriobacteriia > Coriobacteriales > Coriobacteriaceae > Collinsella. The sequence goes on along the minus strand of CAUDDF010000007.1, from coordinate 48,015 downwards.
CACCAAGACGGCGAGCTCGCGCTCGTAATCGAAAACGGAAGGGCAAAGCGCCAGCACACGGCCATGATCGACCGGGAGCACCAGCGACAGCACACAAGAACCGCTCGTCGTCGCATGGGCAAACGCTTGAGAACCCTCCCGCTCAATAAGCGCGGCGACATCCTGACCGGCAAAACGAAGCAGCACAAACAGACGGCCCTGACTGCGGCAAAGTGCCAAACGCTTGATACTCATCTACAATTCTCGCTTTCCCAGGGCGTTCGCTGCCATGCGTTTGCAGGCACCCAGGCGCCCAAACCTCAAGACGTCGTAATCGAACATGAGCTTTTTGCACCCACGGGCATTGGGGGCCTTGCTGGTAAGCGCCGCACGCACCATAGCAGCAACAGAAGGAGCGCATTGTGCGAGCGCAGCATCGCTGCCCACGGCAGAACCGGCAAGTGCCGTGGCAACGGCAGCAAACACCTTGCCGCAGTCCGAACCCAGCAACCTGAGCGCATCGTACAGCACCAGGTCGCAGAGGAAGTACGCCAGGTCATTGGCATGCTGAGCATCGAGACCGTCGCGCTGCCAGTCAGCCAGCACCGCGGAGTAAATCTTCACGTGCTCCAGCAGACGTGTCTCGTCGTCGTAGCGCATGGTGTCCATGAGCGAACCCTTGCGCGCCACGCGGTAGTCGTACAGCTTGTTCGAAATAAGCGCGGTCTTGTGCGAACGACCGTACACGGCAAAATCGAAGACCTGGTCCTCGCCATACTTAACGGTTTCGTCGAACACGATCCCGTTACCCAGCAAAAACTCACGCCTGCAGGCGGTGCGCCATGCAAAGGGGCGAGATGCTTCCTTAAACAGCAGGTCAGAGCTATAGCCTTCAAACGACACACCGCGTGGACTCAGTGCATAGTTAAGCCACGGATACCCCGCCTCCAGCGGATACGGATTCGCACCAAAGGTCAAAACGTCGCAGTCCTCGCGCTCAAAGGCATCGACGATCACGCGGCATGCATCGGGCGTGAACCGATCATCGGAATCCAAAAACGCTACGATAGGCGCCGTGGACGCGGCGATACCCGCATTACGCGCACTCGACAGGCCGCCGTTCTCCTTATCAACCAGCCTAAAGCGCGCGTCCTTTTCGCAATAGGCAGCCGCAATATCGCGCGAACCGTCCGGCGAGCCATCGTTGACTAACACGCCTTCCCAATCGGGCATGTCCTGCGCAAGCAGGGAGTCCAGGCACCAGGCCAGGCACTCCTCCACTTTGTAGATGGGAACGACAACGGAAATCTTGGGGGTAGCCATAGTCACTCGCTCCTACTGTGCAGCCGGAACGTCATCGGGGTGCGGGTTGTCGCCGTAGGTGCGCTGATACGTCAGCACGCGCCAGACCAGCGGCAAGCCGCCGATCTTAAAGTAGTGCTTAAACGTATTGAGCTTGCCCGGCTTCTTAAAGTCAAAGCGCGAATCGATATAGGCGCGGGGCGACTTGACCATCAGGCGCAAGTCGGTCTCGCCACGCGGATCGAACAGCGACAGATCAAAGCGACCGGCATCCCAATCGGCCTTCAGCTCGGGTGAAGCCTTCTCCCAAAACTGCTCACGCAGTTCATCGACCAGACGTTCATCATTCCAACGGTACGTATCGACCTTCATGCGCATTAAAATGCCCTGGAGCTGAGCCTTGAGCTCGGGACGCTCGGTCAAAAATCGCTGCATCTCGGCATATTCGTCGCACACGCAAAACACCTTGTTGGGCGAATTAACGGAGCTCTTCTCGTTATCCTGGCGATAGCACAAAATGGGGTCCGCAATAAACGCGGCACGCTCGGCGCAAGCCCAAACCTTAAAGTTAAAGCCTGCGTCCTGATACGAGGCACCCGGCGTGGGAAGGAACCGAATCTGATTGTCGTTGAGGAACTCGCGCCGATAGATAGCCGACCAAATGGAAGGTTTGCGGTAGAAGATGCCCGGGCGATCGACGGGGCGATACGCGGCGCCCGTCATATACTCGTCGATGATCCCAAACAGCTCACGGCGCTCGCTGGGCGTGGACCAATACAGATAAAAGTCGCCCTTTACCACATCGGCATGCTCAGCATCGGCCTTGGCGACCAGCTTTTGGAGCGAATTCTCAAACATAAAGTCGTCGGACTCAAGGATGCCCACGTACTCACCGCGCGCCATCTCCAGACCGCGGTTCATCGAGTCGCCGTAGCCGCTGTTGGCTTTGTCGATCATCTTTACACGGGGGTCGCGCTCCATGTACTCGCGGATGATATCCGGCGAGCTATCGGTGGAACCGTCATTGATACAGATGATCTCGATGTCCTTGAGCGTCTGCGCCACGGCGGAATCGAGGCACTCGCGTAAGTAGCGTTCGACATTGCAAATGGGGACAAGCAGCGAAACTTTAGGGGTATCAGAGTTCTGCAAGAGAACCTCCTGTTGAATAGCGTGTAACAGGGTTATTTTAGCAGCCGCGTTACGGCGGGCGGCAGCGCTTGGAATTAGATAAAGCGCTCCAGGCAGGCTTTGAGACCGCGAGTCGAAAGATAGAACAGCGTGGCGTCTGCCATCGAAACGCCCGAGGTCGCCGCAACGAGCTTGTGGGCAACACGGCGAACGGCGCCCTTAGCAGGCATATCCGCCCACTCCGTTCCCAATAACGTCGTGAAAGCCCTGTTGACGCGACTGGCAACGCGGCGGAAACCATCGGCATCCAAGCGCGCCAGGTCGAACACAATAAGGTCCAAAAACCAAGTTATCAGCTCGCCGGGACACAGGTCCAAAAAATCGTAGGCCGCCCAGTCCTCCAAGACCTCCTCGAGCATCCTCATGTGGGCGTCAAGCTTTTTGGCGCGCGCCTCGGCACTGTTGAACTCGTGCGTCGCCGATTCGCTCTCCATCACGTAGTGGTAGAACTTGTCAGGCATGACGACGGTCCTGCGGGCAAGCGCATAAGCCGCAAATTGGAAGACGACATCCTCGCCCAAAGCCAAACCGGGGGCGAAGCGTATGCCTTCGCGATTGAGTAGCTCGCGCGAAAAGGCCGCACGGCAAGCATAGGGCTGCGCATTCGAATGGAACAGCAGTTGGGGATCACGGGCGCCGAAGGTACCGGCTTTGGGGCTCATGAGTTGCTGGACGCGTTTGGGGGCAGCGTCGGCAGGTTCACAGATGCCGCCAAAGACGGCGGCCTCGGCATCTGCAGACTCCATGGCATGAAGCACGCGCTCGACCGTCTGGGCATCGATGTAATCGTCAGCGTCCACAAAAAAGACAGTCTCGCCCTCGGCGGCATCGATGCCGGCATTTCTAGCGCACGAGACGCCCGCGTTTTCCTGGTCAATCACCAGTACGCGATCGTCGGCCTGCGCGATCTGGCGCAACACGTTCAACGAATCATCAGTCGAACCGTCGTTGACGCAGACAACCTGAATCGAACGCTCAGACTGGGCCAACAGCGAATCGAGGCATCGCTGAATGGAGCGCGACGAATTGTAGACGGGAACGACAATGGTCGCTTTGGGGGTCAAAGTCTCTCCCATGTCGACCTACCCCCTCAGCGATTCGATGAGGAAGGCAGCAACCACGCCTGGGCCTCCAACCGAGGCGTAATACTTAGCACGCCCCAAGGCACCATCCGTCGCAAAACTCGGATGCTCGTCAACCCAGCCCTCAGGATCTTTGAGGATGGCAGCGAGATTTGCGCGCTTCCACGGCTTGAGGTCGTCAAGCGAAAAGTCCCCGGCGTCCAAGGCCGCTTGGAACTCCTTGGCCATCTGAACCAGGAACTCCTTATAGAACTTAGGCGCCAGGCGCACGTAGTTCCACATGTACGAATCGTACTTAATGAGCTGATTGAACTTGAGCATGCGCGCGACATCGACGCTTACGTGGTCGCGGGCATAATCCTCACGAATCCAACGCTCAATCTCGGCATACTCGGTATTGACGCAAAAGACCTTAGCCGAAGAATTGACCGAGGAATTCTCGTTGTCCTGGCGATACGACAACACGGCATCATGCAGGTAAACAGCCTTATCGGCGCACGCAATCACCTTAAAGGCAAATGACGTGTCCTGAAAGGATGCCCCCGGAGTCGGCAGGAACTTAATGCCGTTGCGCTCAAGAAAATCGCGACGGTACACGGCCGACCAAATCGACGGCTTTTGTTTAAAGAACTGCGTCGTGTCGCTCGGGTGCACCGGCTTGCCGCAGTCCTTGGCCTTAAACATCTCGTGCAGCGAACGGCGCTCCTCGGGCTTAGACCAGTAGAAATCAAAGTTCGCCTTCGCAAAGTCGGCATTATTGCTATCGGCGGCCGAGACAAGCTTTTCGAGTGCGTCGGGCGCCATAAAGTCATCGGACTCCAAGATGCCAACGTACTTGCCACGCGCCATCTCCAGACCGTGGTTCATCGAGTCGCCGTAGCCGCTGTTGGCCTTGTCGATCATCTTGACGCGTCCATCGCGCTCCATATACTCGTGGATAATCGCCGGCGAGTTGTCGGTCGACCCGTCGTTAATGCAGATGATCTCAATATCCTTGAGCGTCTGCGCCAGGGCGGAATCGAGGCACTCGCGCAGGTAGCGCTGAACATTGTAAATGGGAATAAGCAGCGACAGAACAGGGCTGCCAGAGGCGTTAGTAGACAAATGTGCTCCTTAGGAAATACCTGTCGTTTCATGGTATCAAAGGGTCAGCGCGCCAGCGGGCGTTTATATAATCTATGGAGCTCGCAGAGGCAAACCGATAAGAAAGGACGTCATGCAGCCCAAAGCCGCACGCAACATACCCATCGAAGCCTTGCGCTTGATCGCGGTCGCCGGCATCGCGGTATTCCACACGTTTCAGTGGACCTTCCAGGGGACCTGCGTCGGCTTGCAGGAATACACGCCGCTCGCCGCCTTCCCCTACTCCGGCGCACTCGGCTTTATCAACTTGCTGGGCTGCTGGGCCAACGAGGTCTTCTTTATGACCTCGGGCTATTTTCTCATCGCTTCGGCCGCGCGTGCTTGGGACGGTGGAGCAGCGTGGAAGTCACAAATGCAGCGGATGGCGCAGCGTCTGGGCAAGGTTGTTATGCCCACCGCGTTTTATTGCCTCGTGGCGCTGACGTGGTCCACGGTCGTCTCCCCCATTCCCGATGTTACCCTCAATACGCACTACTGGTACACACTAGGCCTTGAGTTTATCTGGGTCTATGCCGCCACGGTCTTCATGGCGCCATGGTTTGGACTGGCCAAGATCCGACTCTCCCAGAAGAGCTACACGACGACGGTCATCGCCGTTGGCATCCTCGCATTTGTTGTTAACGGGTATTTAGCCGCCATGAGCGCGACAAACGGCGGTGAGTTTTCTTGGCTCCAAAAGCTCATGAGCGCCGTCACGTACGTTATCGCGTTTTTGATCGGTGGGCTGCTCCGCGACGTTACCGATGTCATGGATTCGGACAGGGCGGGCGCCTTGGGCATGCGCTCGCTCGTAACGGTTTTGGTACTCACCATCATCCTGGAAGGAGCACTCTCCTTCACCGACAACCTCACGGCGATGGCAGTCCTCTCCTACAAATCAACCTCGCTGATCTCGTTTGCCCTCGCTGCCGCCTCCTTGCTCTTTGCGGCAACCCGACGCAGTGCCTCAGGCAATCCGCGGACTGCAGGTGTCATCGTCACCTTATCGACCGCCACGCTCGGTTTCTATGTGACGCAGTCGCTCACCAGTAGCCTGTGGCGTCCCGTCTTCAATACGTTGCTCGCAAACATACTGGTCAGCCAAAACAGCCCGGCAGCTATATGTATCGTCACGGGTACCGTCATTAGCATCGTCTTTGCCTTAGCGCTCCTCATCATCGACGCAGCTAGAAGCCTTATCGCTCGCAAGCCCAAGCGGCAATAGAGACGCTGCCGTCAGACGCTAAAGCCGCTACAGCCGTGGCAGGTTCCTGCGTTTTATTCAAAGCTTGCCGCCAAGGTGCGCCGAGCCTTTACAATAGGACAGTCCCAAGGACGTATTCGATAGCTTCCGCGCAGCACTCGCCCGCCGCGCGTGAAAGGATATATTGCCCCATGCCTTCAACCCTCCCCGCTCCCATCGACAAACTCGCCATCGTTGTCGTCACCTATAAGCGCCAGGAACTCCTGGCCAACTTGTTCGACTCTATGACCAAGCTCACTGCCGCGCCCTGGCGCATCGTGATTGTCGATAACGAGAATTCGCGCGAGACCAAGGCCATGTGCGCCGCATTCAACGAGCGCCTCGCCACCCTGTGGGGCATCGACACCAACCAGCCCGATGCAAAGGGTGGCACCAACCGCGTTATCTACGCGCCGCAGCTCAAAAACGGCGGCGGCGCAGGTGGCTTCTCCGCCGGCACCAAGTGCGCCTACGACCTGGGCGCTCAGTGGTTCTGGGTGATGGACGACGACGTGCTCGTCATCCCCGAAGGCATCGAGCGTCTTGCCAAGTGGACCGATCGCTACGATGTCATCCAGGGTTCGCGCCTGGACTTTGACGGCGGCGCCTTCTTTTGGCAATACCAACTCATCCTTTCACTCGGCATTCCCAACCCTGTCGCCAAGTGGGACCTGGGACCCGAGGGCTACCGCGCCATGAACCAGCTATGCTTTGAGGGCGGCATGTTCTCGCGCCGCGTGGTCGATAAGATCGGCCTGCCCGATGCGCGATTCTTTATCTACGGCGACGATGCCTGCTACGGCTACGTAGCCAGCCAACACTTCCCCGCCGTCGTTGTTGCCGACGTGGTTCTCAAGCGCGCCCGCGCCGTCTCTAACTGGGATATCGCCGGCAAACGCCAGCTCAACTCTACGAGCGACACCAACCGCTACTACATCATGCGCAACCGAGGCTTCCTCGCTCGCTATATGCAGATCTACGGTGACTACCACCCCATGCTGTTCCGCCTGGGCAATGCCGCGACCTTCTGCAAGGAATTCATTCGCCTGGCTGCGGTCGATAAGTGCTTTAAGACCGGCATTCCGGCGCTGCGCCGCGGCATGAAGGACGCCCGCAAGATCATCAAGGACCCCGACTGGAAGCCCATGCCGCCCATGAAGGACACCGAGTAACGGAAGCCGGAAACACCTCGGCGCTTAAAGCCGCTGGCACACCGTAGCCACATGCTGCCCATCAAAACCGAACCCCCAGCGCATGCGACCCACGCCGGGGCGCGGCACACGAATTTCGTCGATGCCATCGCGCTCTATGTCGAGTAGCGACTGCACGGCCAGCAATTCCAACCCCAGCGCATCCACATCGGGGTCATACATCATATTGATCGTTATAAGCGGGCGCTCGTCCAGCATGCCGATCGTGTCAGCTACGTCGAACACAGCGCCCGTAGGAAAAACCTGGATGTCCCAGCGACCCGCGCCACACTTTCGCCTCGAAGCAGGATTGGCATAGCCCGGCAAGCCAAAGCAGAGCCCCTGCAAGAACAGATGATATGGCAGCGGCTTATCTGGGTCGGTCTCACCGATTCCCGCATCCCCCAGGATGCGGCTTAGCGCCCGCCTCACGGTATCCTCGTTCCCACGGCACAGCCCGTCGCGAAACGCATCGACGTCTCGAATGTCTTCGGCAGCGCACTCAAACCACTCAACAATCACTAGACGCAAGGCTTGGCGAAGCTCTTTATTGGGCAATCGCAAAGCACGGAGCCGATCGCCATGCTCTGGCTCCTCAGTCATATCCGTCGTGAGAAAACCGGACAGATACAGCGCTGTCCACATGCCATCGTCAGGCGAGACATCTGGCTCCGCAGCGCCCAAACAAAGCGGGACCTCAGCACACCTATGGGCCTCGAGCAAATCAAACAAGACCGAAAGGCGGTCGAGATTCCACCCGGCAACTACCCTACTCAGGCAATCCGCATACCCATACAGATCGGCGCGCACAGGCGCCGTGCAGCCTCGATCCAGAAAACCGATCACACGCGCTGGACTCGAGCAATAGGCCCTACCAAACCGATATCCCTCGAGCCATTCACGCGCATCATCAAGATATTCCTCACGCCCAGCATGATTCAACAGAGCCTGGACCTCGGCATCCGAAAAGCCGAACCAACGGTCACACCACGTCGAAAGCGGCGTCGACAGACAATACGAGCAACTGCGCGAAGAAAGCGCCGCTTCGGCAGGACTGGGACGCTCCCCCATCAGACAAGCAAAGCGTAGCGAATGACCCGCGGCAGCAATGGCGTCAAACAGCACACGGTCAAGTAGTTCTGCCGGATCGGCGTCAGAAGCGTCCCTCGCGCTCGCACGGCGAGACCACGCCGCATCGTACCCATCAACGAGCAATACAACCTGCTCATCACAGGCAATCTCCAGCAGCTCTATGAGCACACCGAGCACCGAGTCAACCTCGTCCGCGCTCGCCACGTCACGCGCGACGCGTTCGATGTGACGCACCTTATCTCGAGCTAAATCCGGAGCCTCCAAGAGCGCCAACAAGCGAGCGCACTCGCCCGAAAGGGCATCGCGCACGACGCCGGCAACAGCGGGGCCACGCCTCGCAGCGCCAGAAAAGTCCAGCGATATCACCGGATAGCAAGCGTACTCATCCCGATAGCGCCCGCCGTCTGCATCCCAAATCTGAGCATCGGCAAACAAACGCTGACCAGCGCGACCGACCGCTGGACGCTCCAGAAAAGCCCTGAGCATCGACAAGTTCATGCTCTTGCCAAAACCCTCGGGTCGACAGCACACCACAACGGACGCGTCGCAGTCCAACACATCTGCAATAAACATGGTCTTGTCGACCAGCGTGCAGCAACCAAGAGCCTCCGCATAGTCATGCATGCCAATGGGTAAAGCCGCATCGTCGGCACAGCCGATCAAACGCACGCCAAAGTCGGCAGCACAACCATTATTTACCTGTTCAGACACCAAAACGTTCCCCCTAAATCGCAACACGATGCCAATTGTAATGACCGCCTCGCGCGTACCGATGTCGCCGCGCGATCATATCGGGCAACGGTAGGAACAAAGGCCTTGAGGGGGCATAACAAATCGTTGTGCAACAAAATGGGGCCCGATGCATTCGCACCGGACCCCGTCCTAACTCTTTAGTTATCTAGTAACCGAGAGGCTACTCCTCCGAGCCGTCCTCCCCAGAAGCTTTCTTCTGCTGATCGAGCTTATGCTTACCACTTACGATAGACGTAGCGCCCAGTGTGGCCAAGCTCGCGCTGGCAAGGCTCGCCATCACAATCAGATCGCCCGTCTTGGGCATGTTGCCGCCCGAGGACTTGGTCGTTGTAGTCGTCGTGGTGGTCACCGTTTTGGAGTCATTTTGCTCCTGGTTCTGGTTGTCGGTGTTGCCCTTGCCGCCGTCCTCGCCCTGCTGCTTTCCGTCCTCGGTCTTGCCCGTATTCTCGTCCTTATCCTCAGATTCAGACTTCTTACCATCGTCCTTCTTCTGAGCGGACTTGTCGTCCTTCTCCTCAGAGCTAGAACCCTTATCGGATTCGGTCTTCTCGGAAGCCTTGTCCTTAGAGTCGCCCTTTGCGGCCTCGGTCTTTTCCGTGGAAACCTGATCAGAGTTGTCCTTGTTCTGGGCCGAGCCGTTATTGACGCCAGCCATCAGCGAAGAGCCCAACGTAGAACCAAGCTGCACGGAGAAAGAAGGCTTCTTGTCCGGCGAAGCAACGGGGGCGTCCGGCGCCTTATTCGAGTCGTCCTTGGAAGCATCGGAATCAGGGGTTGCGTCAGAGCCGGAGCCGTTGTTAGAGCCGGTGTCAACGGACGAATCGCTCGAGCCGGTGGAAGAGTCAGAGGAACCTGCGTCGGTCGAACCAGAGGCGGCGCTGTCCGTATTGCCGGCAGAGCTTGAAGACGAATCGCCCGCAGCAGAGCCGTTCGAATCGGAGCCGTTCGAGGTAGAGCCGTCGTTGGTAGTGCCACCAGCAGAGCCATTACCGTCAGCATCGGTCGAGGGCGCATCCATCCTGTCATCGTTGGCATCGTCACTCGAGTCGTCATTCGAATCAGGTGTCGGCGAGGGCGCCGGCGCAGGCTCGGGCTGCACGGGCGTCGCAGCGGCCGCCTCGTCCTCTGCGATATAAACCAAGCAGTCCTTCAGCTCATTCTTATAACGATTCTTCCAGCCCTCATGATACTGGGGCTGGCTCGAATACTTGGTGGCGACATTGTTGACCACGCTATTGGAAAGCGCCGTCACAAACTCGCGGTCGGACATATCGTTGGAAAGATTCGCCCAGCGGAAAAAGTCCCTGCAGCCACCGGTGCCGCACATGTTGGTGATGCTCCACACCATGCCCTTAACACAGTCGGCGCGGCCGGAGATATCAATGCCCAGGCCGCTCTTGAGCCACGCCTCGGTCACTGCATAGTACGAGTTGTACGCATAGGCATCTTGAAGTGCAGAGAACTCAACAGGATCGGTGTTGTAAGCAACCTGGAAAGCCTCCTGCGCGATACGGCCCAGCTCGGTGAGCTGACCGTTCTCGGACATGGGATTGTTCGCGTTGGAAATCTCGCTGCCGCGATCAATCGCATCCTTGAGCATGCTGTATTTTTCGGGGTTGTAGTTGTAGGCCTGCTTCATAAACGGAATGAACGACCAACGACGGTCGAACTGGTAATAACCCAGCGCGTTATAGCCGTCACCGTACGAAAAGCCCTGGTTGTAGTTGCCATGGCTCTCGTACTTGGTAAAGTACTTCATCTCGGGAGTCACGTTGACAAACGAGACACCCTGGACCGACCTCAGCACGCCCGAGAAGGACTGCTGGGTGTAGAGACCCTTATCGATATCGGTGGCATCCGAGGCAACGCCCGGCGTGGGCTCCTCGGCAGCGGCGGGTGCCGGCGCGGAAACGGCGCCAAACGAAAGCGCCAGCGTCAGGCCCGCGACAATAGCAGAATGCTTGGGCTGCATAAGATCCTCCCTGCATTGGTGTAGTTAAAGTGCAGTTTGCAAAGATAGAATTAAGTATTGCAGCTCGCCCGTTGTTGCACAACAACCACTCGGTAAACGGCAACAACCCTCCGCGAAATCTTAAGGAATTGCGCTCAACCTACAGCTTAATGTCAAAGTTGATCTCGGGGACGGCGGCTAGGTCGGCCAACGTCACACCGTCGACGTACTTTTCGATCACGTCGTCCAGACCACGCCAGAACTTGACGGTCGAGCAAAGATCGCTGCGAGTGCAGCTGTTGTCGATGCCATCGCACGCCACCGGAGCCGTGCTGCCTTCAACGGCACGCAGGATGTCGCCGGCACGCACCTCAGCGGGGTCCTTGGCCATCATGTAGCCGCCGCCCTTGCCGCGCACGCTCTTAAGCAGGCCCGCCTTCATGAGCGGACGGACCAGCTGCTCCAAATACTTTTGCGAGATATGCTCGCGGTCGGCGACCTCGCGCAGGGCGATTTTGCCCTCGACGTCACCAAGCGCTGCGATATAGATCATCAGACGGAGGGCATAGCGGCCCTTAGAAGAAATGAGCATACCTACCCTCTCGTCGTAACCGGGACAAAATACCAGGCTTGTTTGTCCCAAATCTTATGCACGCGGGGCAAACAAACCTGATTATTATGTCCCACATCTAAAAAGTCGAGTGGATTAGTCGGGTTTTCCCTTGACTAACGCCGAACCCATAGTAACTTTATTCCGAGAAGATTCCTAGGGTTTAGTACACCTATGAGTACACCATATACAGAGAGGGACAGCATGAGCGCAAATCCGCTGCTTTCCATCGAAGGTCTGACCGCCTCCGTGGACGAGAAGACCATCCTCCACAACGTCAACCTCAACGTCGCCGCCGGCGAGACCCACGTGCTGATGGGACCCAACGGCGCCGGCAAGTCCACCCTCGGCCACCTGGTCATGGGCGACCCCGTCTACACGGTCAACGACGGCCGCATCGTCTTTGACGGCCAGGACATCACCGAGCTCACCACCGACAAGCGTTCGCGCGCCGGCCTGTTCCTGAGCTTCCAGGCCCCGGTCGAGATTCCGGGCGTGCCACTGTCGAGCTTTTTGCGCGCCAGCATCGCCGGCCGCCCCGGCCTGGAGATGAAGGGCAAGGAGTTCCGCCGTCGCGTCAAGGAGCTCGCGGCCGAGCTCAACATGGATACCGCCTACCTCAACCGCGAGCTGGGCGTGGGCTTCTCGGGCGGCGAGAAAAAGAAGGTCGAAATGCTCCAGCTTCTGCTGCTGCAGCCCAAGCTCGCCATCCTGGACGAGACTGACTCCGGCCTGGACGTCGACGCCCTTTCCACCGTCAGTCATGGCATGGACGCCTACCGCAAGAGCTGCGACGGCTCCATGCTCATCATCACGCACAACACGCGCATCCTGGAGCACCTGGATGTCGACCGCGTCCACGTTATGGTCAAGGGCCACATCGTGCGCGAGGACGACGCCTCGCTGATCCCCTGGATCGACAAGAACGGCTTTGAGACCTTCGAGCGCGAGGCCGCCGAGCAGCGCGCCCAGGCCGAGGCCGCCGCTGCCGAGCAGCAGGCGTAAAGGGGCGACGCAATGACCAAGAACCGCACCGAGGTCGCGGACATCGACCGCAGCCTCTACGACTTCACCTATGGCGAGGAGGGATTTGAGCGCCTCGACGCCGGCATCACGCCCGACATCGTGCGCGAGATCAGCGCCAAGAAGGACGAGCCGCAGTGGATGCTCGACCTGCGCTTAAAGTCCCTCGAGATCTTTAATCGTTTTCCCGACCCGACGTGGGGCCCCTCCATCGAGGGCCTGGACATGGATAACATCGTCACCTATGTCAAGCCCAACACCGACCAAAAGCACGACTGGGAGTCGGTGCCCGACGACATCAAGAGCACCTTTGAGCGCCTGGGCATCCCCGAGGCCGAGCGCAGCTATCTGGCAGGCGTCGGCGCGCAGTACGACTCCGAGCTCGTCTACCACAACATGCAGGACACGGCGTCTAAGATGGGCATCGTCTACTCCGGCATCGAGGAGGCCCTGCACGACCCGCAGTGGGAACCGCTCATCCACGAGAAGTTTATGACGCTCATCCCGCCCACCGACCACAAGTTTGCGGCCCTGCACGGCGCCGTATGGTCGGGCGGCTCGTTTGTCTACGTGCCCAAGGGCACCAAGCTCGACTTCCCGCTGCAGAGTTACTTCCGTCTTAACGCCAAGGGCGCCGGCCAGTTTGAGCACACGCTCATCATCGTCGAGGACGATGCCGACCTGCACTTCATTGAGGGTTGCTCCGCGCCCAAGTACAACGTGGCCAACCTCCACGCCGGCGCCGTCGAGCTCTTTGTGGGCAAGCGTGCGCACCTGCGCTACTCTACCATCGAGAATTGGTCCAAGAACATGTACAACCTCAACACCAAGCGTGCGCGCGTGGACGAGGACGGCGACATCGAGTGGATCAGCGGCTCCTTCGGTAGCCACGTGGGCTACCTCTACCCCATGAGCGTGCTCAGCGGACGCCGCGCCCGCTCGAGCTTTACCGGCATTACCTTTGCCGGCGCCGGCCAGAACCTGGATACCGGCTGCAAGGTCGTGCTCAACGCGCCCGATACTTCGGCAACCGTCGAGACCAAGGGCATCTCCAAGAGCGGCGGCATCCAGACCTTCCGCAGCTCCATCGTGGCCACGCCCAAGGCCGAGGGTTCCAAGGCAACCGTGAGCTGCCAGTCGCTCATGCTCGACGACCAGAGCCGCTCCGACACCATCCCCGCCATGGACATCCGCGCCAAGAATGTCGACATCGGCCACGAGGCCACCATCGGCCGTATCGGCGACGATAAGGTGTTCTACCTGATGAGCCGCGGTATCTCGGAGGAAGAAGCCCGTACCATGATCGTCAACGGCTTTGCCAACCCGGTCTCCAAGGAGCTACCGCTGGAGTACGCCGTCGAGATGAACAACCTGATCAAGCTCGAGATGGAAGGAGCGATCGGATAATGAAACAGACCACGAACACCGCTGCTACCACCCTTGAGCAGGTCAATGCGATGCCGGCTGCCACATGGGGCTGGCTGAAGATGAACCAGACCAAGCTCGAGCTCTCTGACGAGCTTGCCGCCGCTCCCGCCGAGACCGTTAAGGTTGAGGGCTTGGACGAGCAATTTGCTGGCGTGGCAGACGCGTTCGACGCCGCCATGGACGCCATGGCCGAGCGCTTCCCCGAGCGCCGCGCCTCCGCGCCCGGCGATGCCGCCGACCGCGCCCGCATCACGCCCGAGACCGAGCTCGACGTGCCCGCCACCTCCGTCTACCAGGCCGGTGCCATTAAGCTGGAGGAGGAGCTCTCCCCCGCTGAGGCCTTCGAGACTGGCATGGGCGAGGCTGCCTACACCTACCTGGCCGACCACGCCACCAAGCGCGTCGTCATCGATGTGCCCGCATACAAGCACGCCACGGTTACCGTGCGTGTGAGCGGTGTCGATGCCGCCGCGGCCATCGCCGCCATCGACGTCGTCGTCCGTCCCCAGTCGACGCTCGACCTGCAGATCGCCCTGGACTCCCCCGTTGCCGGCGAGGGCGTCGTGGGATCCGTGCTGCGCGTGTGCGCCCACGAGTACGCCACCGTCAACGTGACCTGCACGCAGACGCTCGACGATAGCTGGATCGCGCTCGACGACACCGGCCTGTTCCTGGACGAGGGCGCGCGCGTCAACGTGCAGCACACCGTCCTGGGTGCCGGCGCCAGCGCCACCGGCCTTGCCGGCGACCTGCTGGGCGATACCGCCAAGGTCACCATCGATACTGACTACCTGGGCGCCCGAGAGCAGGTGCGCGACTTTAACTACGAGCTGCGCCACCGCGGTCGCAAGACCGAGTGCGAGATCGACGCCAACGGCGTGCTGACCGGCACGTCCAAGAAGGTCTACCGCGGCACCATCGACCTCGTGCACGGTTGCAAGGGTGCAACCGGCACCGAGCGCGAGACGGTGCTTTTGGCCAACAAGGGCGTCGACAACAAGACCGTTCCCGTCATTCTCTGCGACGAGGACGACGTCGCCGGCAACCACGGAGCCACCATCGGCCACGTCCGCGACGAGCAACTGTTCTACCTCGCCTGCCGCGGCCTTGACCAAAACGCCGCCGAGGACCTGTTCGTCCGCGCCAAGCTGGAGGACGCCGCACTTTCCGCCACCGACGAGCGCACCCGCGCCGCCGTCGTCCGCCTGGGCAACAACCTGATCGACAACTTTGAAGAGGAGCTCGCATGATCGACACCGAGCACGTTAAATGCGACACCTGTACCGCACCGGAGCCTATGGAGCTCGACGCCAGCGACGAGGCCTCGCGCGGCTGGCCTACCGTCGACATCGAGACTAATCCCTACAAGGCGCAGTTCCCGCTGTTCCAGCAGCACCCCGAGATCGCCTTCCTCGATAGTGCCGCTACCGCGCAGCGTCCTGCCTGTGTGCTCGACGCCGAGCGCGACTTCTACCAGCGCATGAACGCCAACCCTCTGCGCGGCCTGTACTCGCTGTCCGTCGAGGCCACTGAGGCTATCGCGAAGGTGCGCCAGCAGATCGCCGACCTCATCGGCGCTGCCCAGGCCAACGAGGTCGTCTTCACCCGCAACACGAGCGAGTCGCTCAACCTGGTCGCCAAGAGCTTTGCACCCACAGTCCTCGAGCCGGGCGACGAGGTCGTCATCACCATCATGGAGCACCACTCCAACCTGATTCCGTGGCAGCAGGTCTGCCGCGAGACCGGCGCCAAGCTCGTCTACCTCTACCCCACCAAGACCGGTCAGCTCACCACCGAGGAGGTTCTTGCCAAGGTTGGTCCCAAGACCAAGATTCTGGCCGTGGGTCAGGTCTCCAACGTGTTGGGAGTCGAGAACCCAGTCAAGAACCTCGGCAAGCTCGTGCACAAGTATGGCGGCTACCTGGTCGTCGACGGTGCGCAGTCGCTGCCGCACATGCCGGTCGATGTGGCCGACCTGGGCGCCGACTTCTTTGCCTTTAGCGCACACAAGGCTATGGGCCCCATGGGCATCGGCGTGCTGTGGGGCAAGATGGACCTGCTCAACGCCATGCCGCCCATGCTCACCGGCGGCGAGATGATCGACTCTGTTACCGAGCAGGACGCCGTCTGGGCGCCCGTTCCCGAGAAATTCGAGGCCGGCACACAGGACGCCGCCGGCATCTTCGCCACGGGTGCGGCACTCGACTACCTGGTCAACACGGTGGGTTACGAGAACATCCAGGCACGCGAGCAGGCACTCGTCCACTACCTGATGGGCGAGCTCATGCAGCTCGACTTTGTCCAGATCATCGGCTCCATCTATTGGGACAACCACCACGGCGTTGTGAGCTTTAACGTCCGCGGCATCCACCCGCACGACGTCGCGAGCATCATGGACATGGACGGCGTCTGCATCCGCGCCGGTCACCACTGTGCACAGCCGCTGCTCACCTGGCTGGGCGTCGAGAACCTTGCCTGCTGCCGCGCCAGCGTGGCCTTCTACAACGACAAGGCCGACATTGACAAGTTCATCGCCGGCCTGCATCACGTTTGGAGCACGTTCAATGGGTAATCTGTACACCTCCACCACATTTATGGAGCACAACTCGCACCCCGACTACAAGTACGAGATGGATGCTCCCACGCACGAGCACGACGGCATCAACCCCAGCTGCGGAGACGAGCTCACTCTGCAGCTGCGTGTCGAGAACAACGTGATCGAGGAGGCCTCCTTTACCGGCCACGGCTGCGCCATCAGCCAGGCCAGTGCCGACATCATGGCCGATCTCATCACCGGCGAGACCGTCGAGGAAGCTCGCCGCCTGGCAGAGCTCTTCCTCGCCATGATCCGCGGCGAGAAGCTCTCCGAGGAGGACCTGGAAGACCTGGACGAAGCCGCCCAGCTCCAGGACATCTCGCACATGCCCGCCCGCGTCAAATGCGCCGAGCTCGCCTGGCGCACCCTCGACGGCATGCTCGAGGGGCGAAATAATCAGTAGTACTTGTCCCAAATCTTAAGATTTTTGTTGGCCGAATCGCTTGACAAGAGTGGTTCGGCCATTTTCTATTCCGAGAGCTCAGTCTGTGCCTTCACCCGCGCATAAGCGCGCACGATACGAGAGACGGTACTTTTGCCAATCCCGGTATACCGCTCAATCTGGCGCACCGTAAAACCGGCATCGTGCAATCCAAAAATAACGGTATCGCGCTGCGCAGGCGGTGCGTCTTTAACCCCATGGAGCGGAGCCCCGAGGCTCTTCGCCAACTTGTCGGCAAAGGCGTGGCGTTCCCACTCTGTCTCTTTCATATCGCGCAGCGCCGGTTCGCCGCCGTCGGGCGTCGAAAGCGAATAGGCAATAAAGCCCTCGGCAGAACCAAAAAGCTCAAGCACGCAAGAAGGATCAGAAAATCCCCTCGCGACATCGGCCGCGTCACCGTCGTAAGCGCACAAATGCTCCGGAAAGCTGCTCCAGGGATAACGCTCAATGAGACTGATGCCCGCCTCCTGCGGATCGGCGTGAACGGAGCGAATAGCCTCCATCACTTGCCAGTCGGTATCGAGCGAGCGCCGGTCAAAACGGTTCTGGAACAGATGCCCTGTGCGCCCCGTGCGTTTATTGAACCGCCGCGCGTACGCCAAAAGCAGCCGGTGCATCGCCGCGCTCATCGCGTCCTCGTAATCTGCAAGCACCAGACGCACGTGATTGCCCATAAGGCACCAGGCGATAACCGTCACGCCCGCCTTGCGGCAGCACTCACGCATCAGCTCCAAGAACTCCCACCGGTCTTCATCGCCCTCAAAGATGAGCTTCTTGCCCGTACCGCGGGCACAGACATGGTAAAAGCCGGTAACCGTTCTCCAAACGCGCTGCATGGCGCTCCCTTCGCCGGGATCTGCTTGCCATCCAATACAGCACGATTGAAGCGTGCCATCAAAACATTCACGCAAAACAATTCGCTCGCGCGGCCAAAGGCAGTAAACAGGCGGCGAACGGCACCGTTGCAACAGGTCAACCCCTGCAACGCTTACAAAAGCTGACCAAAAGCTTGCCCAAGACGGACCCCCTCTACGGAAGTGCACGACCACAGAATATAGAGTTAAACCGTTTCAATTGAAAGTTCCGCGCATCTCGCTACGAAAACTGAGCCGTTCGCCGAATATTCCGTGCATTTCGCGGTATTATAGGGGCTGCATGTCATGTCCCTTTCGAAGGGTCGCCCGGCAATCGCCAGCCACGGCCCCCAGACGGGACGCCAACACGATAGAGAGGAGAGGCATGCAGTACTCACAGGAAGTGGAGAACATGTGCCCCGTTGCCAAGGGTGCATACCACGGCCCCGCACCCATCCCCGAGGAGGGCAAGTGGGTCCAGGCTAAGGAGATTTCCGACATCTCCGGTCTTACGCACGGTGTGGGTTGGTGCGCACCTCAGCAGGGCGCCTGCAAGCTCACGCTGAACGTCAAGGACGGCATCATCGAGGAGGCCCTCGTTGAGACCATCGGCTGCTCCGGTATGACCCACTCTGCCGCCATGGCTTCCGAGATCCTTCCCGGTAAGACCATCCTCGAGGCCCTCAACACCGACCTCGTCTGCGACGCCATCAACGTTGCTATGCGCGAGATCTTCCTGCAGATCGTTTACGGCCGCAGCCAGACCGCGTTCTCCGAGGGCGGCCTGCCCGTGGGCGCCTCCCTCGACGACCTCGGCAAGGGCCTTCGCTCTCAGGTCGGCACCATGTTCGGCACCAAGGCCAAGGGCGCTCGTTACCTCGAGCTCGCTCAGGGCTACGTCACCCGCATGGCTCTCAACGACAAGAACGAGATCATCGCATTCGAGTTCCTGAACCTCGGCAAGTTCACCGACGCCGTCAAGGCCGGCAAGACCCCCGAGGAGGCCATCGCTGGCGCTATGGGCCACTATGGTCAGTGGGAGAACGCTGCCAAGTACATCGACCCGCGCACCGACGAGGAGACTCACTCCGTCGCCAGCGTGTTCCCGGTTCACGAGTAGAAAGGGAGGGAAATAACTATGACTGTTACGTTCGAAGGTTACGAGCGCCGCGCTGACAAGATCAACAAGTGCCTCGCCGACAACGGCATCGCCTCCCTCGAGGAAGCTCTGCAGATCTGCACCGACAAGGGCTTCAACCCGCGTGAGATCGTCAACAACACCCAGTCCATCGCCTTCCAGAACGCCGAGTGGGCCTACACCCTCGGTTGCGCTCTCGCTGTCAAGCGTGGCGCCAAGTCCGCTTCTGAGGCTGCCGCCATCATCGGCGAGGGCATCCAGGCCTTCACCGTTCCCGGCTCCGTCGCCGAGGACCGCAAGGTCGGTCTGGGCCACGGCAACCTGGGCGCTATGCTGCTCTCCGACGACACCGAGTGCTTCGCCTTCCTGGCCGGCCACGAGTCCTTCGCTGCTGCTGAGGGTGCTATCGGCCTGGCTCTAAACGCCAACAAGGCTCGCAAGAAGCCGCTGCGCGTCATCCTCAACGGTCTGGGCAAGGACGCTGCTCAGATCATCGCCCGCATCAACGGCTTCACCTACGTGAAGACCCAGTTCGACTACTTCACGGGCGAGCTCAAGGTCGTCGAGACCATCCCCTACTCCGATGGTCCCCGCGCCGCCGTCAACTGCTACGGCGCCGACGACGTCCGCGAGGGCGTTGCCATCATGTGGCACGAGAACGTCGACATCTCGATCACCGGTAACTCCACCAACCCCACGCGCTTCCAGCACCCCGTCGCCGGCACCTACAAGAAGGAGCGCCTCGAGGCTGGCAAGAAGTACTTCTCCGTCGCTTCTGGTGGCGGCACTGGTCGTACCCTGCACCCGGACAACATGGGCGCCGGCCCTGCCTCTTACGGCATGACCGACACCATGGGCCGTATGCACTCCGACGCCCAGTTCGCCGGTTCTTCCTCCGTGCCTGCGCACGTTGACATGATGGGTCTCATCGGCATGGGCAACAACCCCATGGTCGGTGCCACCGTCGCCTGCGCTGTCGCCGTCGAGGAGGCCCTCAAGGCCTAATCGCGCCCGCGCGATGCTCATATAGTTGAGCTTTGGAGCCGCTACCCACCCAGGTAGCGGCTCTTTTTGTTTGCGCTGTCGCAGGGTAGCTAATGCCGATATATCAGTTGGGGCGAAATACAAGATGTGATGAGATGGAGCGTCAGAGCGTCCATGACGCCCACCTGCCATATTTGCCCTTTACCGATTTGCCGAGTCTTTGCGGCCCCATTGCCGATCACCCGTGCGACAATGCGCCGGACGAGAAAGGAATCCGATGGAATCGACTGATGTACTGGTAATTGGATCTGGCATTGCGGGCCTTTGCGCCGCCATCGAAGCGGCACGCACGGGTGCAACCGTCACTGTGGCAAGCGCCGGCAAGACTATGAGTGGATCGAGCTTCTTCCCCGGAACCTGGGGCCTAGGGCTTATCGGACCCGTTAACGAAGACGACGAGCAGGACCTCATCGACACCATCCTGGCCGTCGGCGGCGGCGTTGCCGACCCCGAACTCGTCCAAGCGTTCGTCCACGGCATTCCCCAAGCGATTGACTGGCTCGAGCAAGACCTGGGCGTTGAGCTCCAGCGTCCGCAAAGCGCCAAGAGTGCTCAACAAAAGCAATTTATCCCCTGCTTTGACCACAAGACGCGCATGTGGCGCGGCCTCACCCGCAAGCCCCTTGAGGACGCTCTGACGACCTGGATCGAGTCGCTCGGCATTCGCCTGCTCCCCCGCCATGAGCTTATCGACCTTGTTGAGGACACGAACGGCAGAATAACCGGAACCGTACTCTACGACCTTACCGAAAATCGAATCGTGCCCTTTGCTGCCGAGGCCACGGTCATCGCAGCCGGTGGCACAGGCGGCCTGTTCGAGCGCAGCCTTACGTCGGCTGATGTGCTCAGTTCCTCGCAGGCCATCGCGCTGGCGCACGGCGCAACACTTACTAATATAGAGTTCATGCAGATGATGCCCGGCTTCATCGAGCCCAGGCGTAACTTGGTCTTCAATGAGAAAACCTGGCGCTACGTGCACGTAGACCAGCCGGTAGATATTGCCGACGACAAGCTGGACGACCTGCTCGAGCAGCGCTCTGGATATGGTCCCTTCACGTCACGCTTGGCCTCCCGCGCTATCGATCTCGTCATCGATCAGGCAGGTGTCGAAGGCCTGGCACTCCACTACGACTTCCCCCGCGAGGATGTCCCAGAGTTTGTGCAGACCTTTGCCACCTGGCTGCAAGACGAGCACGGCATCGCGCCGACCGACGAGATGCGCGTTGCGATGTATGCCCACGCCGCTAACGGCGGCATCAAGATCGATAAGACCGCGCACACGGGCGTTGAGGGCCTCTACGCTTGCGGCGAGGCGACAGGCGGCATGCACGGCGCCGACCGCATTGGTGGCTTGTCAAGCGCCAACGGCATCGTATTCGGACGTATCGCGGGCGCATCGGCAGCCCTTGCAGCGCAGAAAGAGCCTGAGGCGGCCCTGAAGGCGGATATCACCCTCCCCCAGTACGGCATTGCCGCAACAGATGCCGAACGCCTGACACACAGCCTTAGGCACACGATGAGCACCTTTTGCATGATCAACAGGACCGAAACAGGCCTATCCGAGGCCCTGCAACAGCTTGAAAGCCTGCAAGACGAAGCCACGGCTCTAAATAAGCCACATGCCAACGACAGCGAAATCGCTGCCCTCGCCCGCCTGCAATCGCAGATTCAACTAGCACAGGAAATGGTCAAAGCCATGCGCAAGCGGACCGAAAGCCTGGGTTCGCACTATCGAGCGGACTAAGCCGAGCACCCCTCCAGAGCAGAACACAACTTCTCGATATTAATGGGTCCCGTGAACTCAAAGCGACACAGGGCCCATTCGTGTCCGCGCGGGCAAATATACTCATTCTGAATACGGAGTCGACATAGTCCACGTAGACAAACGAACAGAAAGGAAGAGATATGGACAGCAGGGATATCGAGAAATGGCGTGTCGAACTTGACAGCTACGCCCATGTAGAAGACGGCGTTGAGTATTGGCTCGCACGCGATTTAATGGAACCCCTCGGATACACCCAATGGCGTAATTTTGAGACTGCAGTTAAGAGATCCATGGCATCGTGTGACACCAATAAAATGCCTGTTGCCGCCCATTTTGCTGAGGCCAGCAAAATGGTAGATGCCGGCATCGCCAAACGAGCCGTAAAAGACTACAAGCTGACGCGCTACGCATGCTATTTAATCGCCCAAAACGGAGACCCAAACAAGCCCGAAATCGCACTCGCACAGGCGTACTTCGCCGTGCAGACACGCCGTCAGGAGCTCATAGAGCAGCGCTTCGCAGAGATTCAGCGCTTGCAGGCGTGCCACTCGCTATCCGATTCAGAGAAACAGCTCTCGGGCATTGCGTTCAAACGAGGCGTGGACTCCAAAGGATTCGCGATCATCAAGTCGAAGGGCGATGAGACGTTATTCGGCGGCAGAAGCACGGCGGACATGAAGCGGCAGCTTGGTGTGTCCAAGAGTGCTGCATTGGCGGACAAGCTAGCCGATGTTCTCATCAAAGCAAAGGACCTCACGAACTCGATGACGGCCTTCAACGCCGAGGAACACGACTTGTACGGTCTGGACCAGATCAAACAAGAACACGTCGAGAACAACACGAGCGTGCGTGGCAGCCTCATCGACCGCGGAATTGTTCCCGAGAACCTACCGCCTGCCGAGGATACAAAAAAGCTCGAGCGTCGCGTGAAGGCAGACGAGAAGAAACTCAAGGAGGGTACTGACGGTTTCACCGATCCCCAGGGTAGACTCAATCTGTGAAAGCGGCCGCGCCCTTTCGGGTTCGACCCCATGCGAGGTTAACAAAAAAACGACCAGCCTAAGCCAGTCGCTTTAACGATCTTTGGGTGGGCCGTCAGGGGGTCAGCCTGCTGCGCAGGCGGCCGCTGCGGCGCCAAGGCGCCTTGCGCGCTGCGCTGGTAAATGCTTACGCATTTCCTCAGCTCCGCGCCCTTTCGGGTTCGACCCCATGAAAGGTCAACAAAAAAAGACGGCCAACCGAAGTTGACCGTCTTAACTTGCTTTGGTGGGCCGTCAGGGGGTCGAACCCTGGACCTTGGGATTAAGAGTCCCCTGCTCTACCAACTGAGCTAACGACCCAAAGCTAAAGTCCGTTGTGGCGGACTTTAGAGGAGATATCGTGTGGTGGGCCGTCAGGGGGTCGAACCCTGGACCTTGGGATTAAGAGTCCCCTGCTCTACCAACTGAGCTAACGACCCGATATCAACACGAAGCAAGAACTGGGGTGGGTAAAGGGACTCGAACCCTCGACCTACGGGACCACAACCCGTCGCTCTAGCCAACTGAGCTACACCCACCGTGTCCTGTGCGCTTCGCGCTCGACTATTATTGCAAGGAACGCCACGTGATGCAAGCCCCAATTTTCAAGAATTTTGAAAAGAGTCTTTCGAGACCATTTCGAGCAAATCCCACCGGTTTCATAGGAGTAAACTTGCCCCACTGCAAATGCTCGAAAGGACCGTCATGAAAGAACTCTCCAACCGCACGGCAACGTTTACCGATTCGGTCATCCGCCGCATGACACGCATCTCCAATAAGTACGGCGCTGTCAATCTCTCGCAGGGCTTCCCTGACTTCGATCCCCCAGCGCAGCTGCTCGATAGCCTCAGCACCATCGCCACCGACCCCAAGCCGCTTTACCACCAGTACTCCATCACCTGGGGCTCCCAGGCCATGCGTGAGGCGCTTGCCGCCAAGCAGGAGCATTTTATGGGCATGTCGGTAAACCCCAACGAGAATATCGTAGTCACCTGCGGCTCCACCGAGGCCATGATGGCCGCCATGATGACGGTTACGAACCCCGGAGACAAGGTCGTCATCTTCTCGCCGTTCTACGAGAACTACGGCGCCGACACGATCCTTTCGGGTGCCGAGCCTATCTACGTGCCGCTCAACCCGCCCACATTCGACTTTGACCGCGAGACACTCGAGGCGGCCTTCCGCGACAACGACCCCAAGGCCATCGTCCTGTGCAACCCTTCCAACCCTTGCGGCAAGGTCTTTACGCGCGAGGAGCTCACCTTTATCGCCGACCTCTGCAAAAAGTACGACACCTACTGCATCACCGACGAGGTGTACGAGCACATCGTCTACGCGCCCCACGAGCACGTCTATATGGCCACGCTGCCCGGCATGTTCGAGCGAACCATCAGCTGCAGCTCGCTGTCCAAAACGTACTCCATCACCGGCTGGCGTCTGGGCTACACCATTGCCCCGGCCCAGATCACCGAGCGCATCAAGAAGGTCCACGACTTCCTCACCGTGGGTGCCGCCGCTCCCCTGCAGGAAGCTGTCGTCACCGCCCTCAACTTCGACGACAGCTATTACCAGGAGGTCCTCGACCTCTACACCGCCAAGCGCGACCTGTTCTGTCAGGGACTCGGCAGCATCGGCCTCACGCACAACGTGCCGCAGGGCGCCTACTACGTCATGATGGACATCTCTGAGTTTGGCTATGACAGCGACCTCGAATTCTGCGAGGACCTCGCGTCTAAGGTGGGCGTGGGCGCCGTGCCCGGCTCGAGCTTCTTCCGCGAGCCCGTCAACCATCTGATTCGTTTCCACTTTGCCAAGCGAGACGAGACGCTTAACGCGGCGCTGGAGAACCTCAAGTCGCTACGTGATAAAATCAAGCCGCGCGGGTAAGGACGGCCCGGCAACTAAAGCAACCAAAGAAGCCCCGCACCGCCCGCCGCGTTGCGAGGCTTCTTTCTATAGCGCTTTCTTAAATAGTTTAGAGCTCTATACTTTAGTCACGGAGCAACTCGTCCCAGAGAGAGGAATACTATGGCAGAGCAGCAGCTTATCGGAGCGCTCGAGGCCGGTGGCACCAAGATGGTCTGCGCCACGGGCTATGCGGACGGTACGGTCCTAGAGCGCGAGCAGATCGCGACCACGACCCCGCAGGAGACCGTTGAGGCCGTCAACGCATGGTTTGCCGACAAGGGCATCGCCGCGCTGGGCATCGGCGCCTTTGGCCCCACCACAGTCAACCCTGCCTCGCCCCAATACGGCAAGATCCTGGAGACGCCCAAAACGGCATGGCGCTACTTTGACCTGCTGGGCACTATCCAAAACGAGCTCAATATCCCCTGCGGCTACGATACCGACGTCAACGTCGCCTGCCTGGGCGAGGTCACGTTTGGTTGCGCCAAGGGCCTCACCGACGTGGTCTACCTGACCATCGGCACCGGCGTGGGCGCCGGCGTGCTCTCGGGCGGTAAGCTCGTGCACGGCATGATGCATCCCGAGGCCGGCCACATCCTGGTCACGCGCGACCCGCGCGACACCATTGGCGAGCACAGCGCCTGCCCCTTCCACGACAACTGTCTCGAGGGCCTCATCGCCGGCCCCGGCGTTAAAAAGCGCTGGGATGGCAAGAGCGCCGGAGACATGGCCGATGACCCGGAGGCCATGGACCTGCTCGCCGGCTATCTGGCACAGGCGCTCATGACCTACACGCTGTGCTACGCGCCGCAAAAGATCATCATCGGCGGCGGCGTGGCCGACCACACCCCCATCGTGCCGCTCGCACGCAAGAAATGTGCCGAAATGCTCAACGGCTATATCGTCACGCCCGAGGTCAACGACATCGATACCTACATTGTCAACAACAGCCTCGAGGGCAAGCAGGGCATCATGGGTTGCCTTGCCCTGGGCGCACAGGCGCTTCAGTAACAGACGCACCCACGGGGCGTGGCGCGCCCAGCAAATCCGACCAATGGAACGACGCCACCACGCCTCATATAAGCCCTCAAATAAAAAAGGCCGCCTAGGACCAAACAATACGTCCTAGGCGGCCTTTTTGGCGTACATCAGCGACCGTAAGAGATATCGGAGCACAACGCCCATTGCCGCTCCACAGCAGTCGATCATCACATCGGTGATCATGCCGGCGCGTCCCGGCACAAAGAGCTGAATCGTCTCGTCGATCGAGGGAATCAGCAGCAGGAACACCGCCGTGGGCAGCAGCACGTCAAAGGTGTGCCGGCCCTCAAAATCAAAAGCGTGCGTTGCCAGGATGCCGAGCACCATATACTCGGTAAAATGCGCGCACTTGCGAACAACAAAGTTGGTCACCCATTCATATGGAAGTCCCACGCCGTGCAGGAAACCGCGGATAGCTTCCATGACCGTTAGGCTCAGCGAGCCCGACCCCGAGCCGGGAACCAGCGAATTGCCCCAGATCAAGAGCGCCATCAGGCAGGTCACGACCGCCCATTTTCGATTGATCTTAACCATGCAGAAGTTATGCCTCCGCGCGGAGCGGCGCGAAGCTGGCGGTACCGCCCTCGATAACGCTCAGATAGGCACGGCCCGTACGCTTGGCGGTAGAGGACTGCAGGCGCTCGATCTCTTCCTCGAGGATCTGATTGACGCGCTCGTGACGACGATTTTCCATAATGCCGGCGGCAATAGCCTCGGCCCGCTCGATGCTCTCGCGCGAGATACGGGCGGTATCCTCGGGGAACACAGCGCTGTGACGGCCGACATAGGCGGGAGCAGCAGGCTGAGGGGCAGCGACGGGAGTGGGGACTGCAACAGGAGCGGGCTCGTCAATCTCATCCAGAATCGCGGTGGCGGCGGCCCACATGTCCTCGTGGCCCGAGTAATCGGCCATGGGGACATCGACCTCGAGCGAGGCGTCCGGAAGGTCGCCGGTGTCGATGCGATCTTGGGCATCAATCGATGCGGTGATGGCTGCAGGTTCATCGAGGTCGTCAAGATCGATGTCCGCGGCACCGGAGATGATAGGCATGCTGGCGAGGTTTGCGTTGTACGGCGCAGCCTCAGCCGCCTGCTGCTGAGCAGGAGCGCCCCAAAGCGAGCTCTCGGCGGCACGGCGGGCGGCAACGGCCTCCTCGTCCGCGGTAATGGCTTCATCAACGTACGAATAATCGGCAGAAGCGTTCGCGTCGCCCGAGGTAGCGTTGTAGGCGTTATTGGCTGCCGCGTTGGCAACGAGTGCCACGAAAGCCGCCGTGCTGCCCGCAGGGGCGGCCTGGGAGCCCGACACGGCGCGCGCCGCGGCGGCGATGTCGTCACGATTGAAGGAGCCGGTCTGCCCGCCGTTGGTAAGCTCGTCGATGGCGACTTGATAGACGTCGCGCGAGTGTGCAGGGTCGCAGCTCACCGGCGAATCGTCGTCGAGCATACTGTCGATCATGGACCAAGCCTCGGCCTCGTCCATAGCATCTGCGGCTCGAGCGATGGTAGGGACACCATCATCGGCATGACGGCGCTGGAACGCACCAGTCAGGCCGGAAAGGTATGCCGAGGTAGACTGCTCCGCCTGAGCCTGAGAAGCAGAAGCCGCAGCGTAAGGAGTCGCATCCTGCTGCTGAGCCGGAATCGAGGCGGTCTTGAACTCACTTTGATGTTGATTGAGATTGGCAGCACCGCCCATGGCATCGGGCTGGAACAGACGCTCTTCACGCTGCGCACGGTACTCGGAGATGCCCAGCGAGGCGGCATAGATACCCACGCCCGCCACCGCGCCCACGGCGAAGGGAACCGCACCCGCCACGACCGTCTCGTTCACCGACGAAAACGGCAGCGTCGCGGCATACATAACCACGGGGGCGGCCAGGCCGATCCCGCACGAAAGTCCGGCAAGGACTGCTCGTTGTGTTGCATCAGAAGAAGCCATGAGCTCTCCCCATCTTCCAGCACCCAAATCGCATCATTCAGTTGGCTGCGCGAGAGAAGATGAAGCGGGGCTATGCCCCAAAGCAACGGTATATGGTTCGTTTCATCTGCGTTTTCCGTCGCGAAGCTTAAAAGCTATTATGCGAAACCGCCCTGTCGATTGCAAGCGACGATGTCGGATTGAAACGGGAAACCTGCTGCTTGCCAGTCTTATGGTCGATAACTGGCGCCGAGTGGCGATATAAAAAGGGCCGAGGCGCAAGCCCCGACCCTTCATCGCGCCGGCAATAACGCCGCGTGCGGTTGACGACTTAGAACGTCTGCTCGTAGTCGCTATGCTTTTTGGCCGAACGCACCAGGAACTCCTGGTTGGTGTTGGTGCCCTTGAGGCCCTTGATAAACGATGCGGCCGCGCGCTCGGTATTGTTCATGCCGGCGAGGATGCGACGCAGACCAAAGACAAACGGGCGCATCTGCTCGTCGACCAGCAGGTCCTCGTTGCGCGTACCCGAGGCAACAGGGTCGATGGCCGGGAAAATGCGGCGATCGGCCAGGTCGCGGTCGAGCTTGAGCTCCATGTTGCCGGTACCCTTGAACTCCTCAAAGATGACCTCGTCCATCTTGGAACCGGTATCGATGAGTGCGGAGGCCAGGATGGTGAGCGAGCCACCGTTCTCGATATTGCGGGCTGCACCCAGAAAACGCTTGGGCGGATACAGTGCCGCCGAATCAACGCCGCCCGAAAGGATGCGGCCTGAGGCGGGCGCCGCCAAGTTGTAGGCGCGGGCAAGACGCGTGATGGAGTCGAGCACAACTACAACATCGCCGCCCAGTTCCACGATGCGCTTGGCGCGCTCGATGACGAGCTCTGCCACGCGAGTGTGGTTGTCGGCGGGCATATCGAAGGTCGACGCCACAACCTCGCCCTTGATGGAACGCTGCATATCGGTGACCTCTTCGGGGCGCTCGTCGACGAGCAGGCAGATGAGGTGCACCTCGGGGTTGTTAATCGAGATAGACTGGCAGATTTTCTTGAGGATCGTCGTCTTGCCGGCCTTAGGCGGGGACACAATCAGGCCACGCTGACCCTTGCCGATCGGCGACACGATGTCGATGGCACGACCGGTAATGGAATCCTTGCCATGCTCCATGCGCAGCGGCTCGTTGGGATAGACCGGGGTGAGGTCGCCGAACTTGGGGCGATTGCGAATCTGCTCAGGATCCATGCCGTTGACGGTCGTGATCTTGGCGAGGCCGGCGCGCTTGTCGCCGCCGCGCGAAGGACGCAGCGAGCCCTCGATGACATCGCCCGTGCGCAGACGCGCGGAACGGATGAGGTATGCGGGCACGAAGGCGTCGTCGTTGGACTTCATGTAGCCATGGGCGTGGATGATGCCGGAGCTGTCTGGGCGAATCTGCAGAATGCCCTTGATATCGCGGAAACCCTCGGCCTTTGCGGCGGTAGTGTAGATCTCCTCGACGAGCTCGGCCTTCTTCTTGCCGGTCGTCTCGATCTCGAACTCCTTGGCCTTCTCGCGCAGCTCGGCGACCTTCATGGCCGCGAGCTCCTCGCGCGAAAGCGTGGGCTCAGTCGGAGCGGCATTGCGCTCCTTATTGCGCTGCTTGCGGTCGCGCTGACGGTTGCGGCGATCGTTGTTACGCTCGTCCTTGCGCTCGTTGCGGTCATTACGCTCGTCGTTGCGCTTGTGCTGACGGCGGTTGGGGCGAGCGCTCTCTTCGGTCTCGACGGGGGCGGTGCCATCGGTTGCGGAGGCGTCTTCGTTAGCCGAAGCATCATCGCTGGCCTCGGCATTGGAATCGCCCTGCGGCTCGGCCTCGGCATGCTGCTCGACGGCCTTGGCCTTAGCGGACTTCTTGCGACCGCGCTTGGGCTTCTCGG
Organism: uncultured Collinsella sp.; assembly: GCA_958448275.1. Lineage (GTDB taxonomy): Bacteria > Actinomycetota > Coriobacteriia > Coriobacteriales > Coriobacteriaceae > Collinsella. The sequence continues at coordinate 18,401 of CAUDDF010000007.1, read as the reverse complement.
ACGCAGACTGTTCGACGTCTTGGGGCTCGGCGGCATCAGTCGATGCATCGGCGGTCGTCTCGGCGGAAACCTCGGACGCACCCTTCTTGGCAGCCTTGGCCTTGGACGTGCGCTTAGCAGCAGTACGATGGCTGCGACCAGGACGGACGTCGGCGGGCTCGACATCGGCAGAAACGGCCTCGGAAGTCGTAGCATCCTGGACGGGCGCGTCGGCAGCGGTTGCAGGCTCGGCGGTCGCCGCAGCATCCCGAGCGGCGGCGGCTGCGGCTGCGGCCTTCTCGGCCTCGACGAAAGCCTTGGGCTTGCGACCGCGACGGTGCGGGCGCAAAGCCGGATCGACAACGGGAACTTCGCTGGCCTCGACAGGCGCAGCGGGCTCAACAGGCGATGTGCCCTCCCCTGCCGCGGAACGGACCGAAGCCTCAGTGAGCTCGGGGGTTACCTGATCGGCAACCTGCTCGGCCTTAGCAGCCGTGCGACGGCGTGTGCGCGGTACCGGCTTCTCGGTCGGCTGGTCGGCGACAGGGGTCTCGGTGGCGGCAGGCGTCTCGGGCACAGACGGAGCTGCAAGCTCGGTCAGAGCCGCGGCCTCGCGCTCGGCAGCACGACGGCGGGCGCGCACCACCTGAGCCTCGCTAATCTGCGCCAACGCACGTGCCTGCGCGACCTCATCGGAAATCGGCGCCGAGGAGTCAGCTGCAACGGTGCGCTTGACGCGCGTCGTGCGCGTGGTACGGCGCTTGGGCTTGGTGACCTCCTCGCCGTCAGCAGCAGGCTTGGCCGTGCGGCGCGTACGCTTGGGCTTTGCCGGAGCAGCCTCCTCACCAGTTGCAGGCACGGCCTTCTCAGCCGTTGCAGCCTTAGGCGTCTCAGGAGCCGACGTTTGCGCGGGCGCCGCGACTTGGTCCGACGCAACCGGTGCAGCGGGAGCGGCTTGCGTCGTCGTTATTTCGTTTTCTTGCTGTTGATCAGACACAGTGTTTGCTCAACTTTCTTTTCAAGCCCTGTGATCACATGCTCCCTGCATAAACCTTCAGGGCGGCTAAACAGTCTAGTTCCGTTCAAAACGACGGACATCATTGATCTGTATCGAGATGATTGCGCCATATACGCAGCGTTAGTGTAACACAACCGCCGCCACCTGCAACTTAGTCATTGGGAACGCTCTTAAACGACTAGTCAAAAGGGACACTCTTTGGTTTAACACCCACAAATCTGACTGCCTCCGCCAAAACTATGGCGGTTTACTACGATGAATCGCTCAACCGCGACCACTCCGAAACTTGTTGAACTAAAACCGCAGGTAGATGCCTTGCACTTTTTGCGAAAAGCCGGCGTGGTTGGAATTTCTCATTTCATCGTAGTAAACCGGCATAGTTTCGTATTTCCAGCAGTTCCAAATTCGTCAATACGTCGGCGTTTGCAAAAAGCCCGACCTCCGTGGGAGATCGGGCTTTCAAGGCTTAGTTAAACCAAGTCTGTACGGTCAAATGACTCGCAGATTACATCTGCTCGGGCGCGGAAACGCCAACAAGGGTGAGCACCAGGGCGAGCGTCACGCGGACGGCGTCGCAAGCGGCCAGACGGGCACGCGAAAGCTCGGGGTCGACGGGACGGCCCTCGCTCGGCAGAACCTGGCAGGCAGCGTAGAAGCTGTGGAAGTCGCCGGCGAGTTCCTCAGCAAAGTGCGTCAGACGGAACGGGGCGCGGTCGCGAGCGCAGCTGGCGATGAGGTCGGTGAGCTCGTTGAGCTTACGCGAAAGGGCGAGCTCGGTCGGGTCGGTCAGCAGCGAGTAATCGACGTTCTCACCGATGGCCTTGGCGGCGACGGCCTTCATGCCCATCTCGTCAGCCTGCTCGGGCGTAACGTCAGCGGCACGGCGCAGGATGGAGCACACACGGGCGTGAGCGTACTGCACGTAGTACACCGGGTTGGAGTTGTCGCGTTTCTTAACGGCCTCAATATCGAAGTCGACCATCTGGTTGGAGCTCTTGGAGATGAGCGTGTAGCGAGCGGCATCGGAGCCGACCTCGTCGACGAGCTCCTGCAGGGTCACCATGGTGCCCTTGCGCTTGGACATACGGACGGGCTTGCCGTTGCGCAGCAGGTTGACGAGCTGGCCCAGCAGAACCTCGAACTTGCCGGGATAGCCAAGAGCGTCGCAGACGCAGCGGACGCGCTCGATGTAGCCGTGGTGGTCGGCGCCCCAGATGTCGATGACGTGGTCGACGCGCTGGAACTTATCCCAGTGATAGGCAACGTCGGAGGCGAAGTAGGTGTACTCGCCGTCGGACTTGATCAGGACGCGGTCCTTGTCATCGCCCAGGTCGGTGGAGCGGAACCACAGGGCGCCGTCCTTGGTGTAGAGGTAGCCCATCTTGTCGAGCTTCTCAAAAGCGCGGTCGACGGCGGAGGTGCCGGCGGTCTCGCCCTCGGTGTCCTTCACATACAGCGAGCGCTCGGAGAACCAACGATCGAAGTCGCAGTTAACGGCATGGCAAAGGTCGCGCATGTTGTCGACCATCTTTACATAGCCGCGCTCGCGGAAGCCCTCCATGCGCTCCTGCGGATCGGCGTTGACCCACTTATCGCCGTCGGTGCGCCAGAACTCGGCGGCCTCGTCGATGATGTAGTCGCCGCCGTAGGAGTCCTTGCCCAGGGTCTCGGCAAAGTTATCCTGGTACGGATGGGTCTCGGGATGCTCGTCGTTCTCGTCGGCAACGAAAGCGTCGCGGTCGGCGATCAGCAGCTTGTGAGCCTCGTCGATATCCACGCCCTGCTTGGCGATGATGTCGGCAAGCTGCATATAGCGCGTGCTGATGGAGTTGCCGAAGGTGTTCATCTGAGAGCCGTGGTCGTTGATGTAGAACTCACGCTGGATGTCGTAACCGGCGTGGTCCATAACACGGCAGAGCGAGTCGCCCAGCGCGGCCCAGCGGCCGTGGCCGATGTGCATGGGGCCGACGGGGTTGGCGGAAACGAACTCGACCTGGGTCTTCAGGCCACCACCGACGTTGGACTTAGCGAAGTCCATACCCTTCTCGCGAGCCTCGCCAAAGATGGCATTCTTGACGGCAACGGAGAGGTAGAAGTTGATGAAGCCGGGGCCTGCGATCTCGACCTTCTCGATCGCGGGGTCCTCGGGCATATGGGCAACGATGGCCTCGGCGATCTTGCGCGGGGCGCAGTGGGCCAGCTTGGCGGACTTCAGGGCCATGGTAGAGGTCCACTCGCCATGAGAAGTGTCAGCCGGTCGCTCGATAGCGCAATCGTCAAGTTCAAATGCGGAAAGGTCGCCGGCCTCCTGGGCCGCAGCAAGCGCAGCGCGTACCAGCTCTTCAATCTTCTCGGGCATAGATCCTCCTTGTGTTAAAGCCCCCGAGCTCTTGGTCACTCGTAGGGCAAAAGCCAGAGTTTGTAGCACTCTATCACAAGCGACGGGCACTGTCGCAGGGTAAAGCCAATCGATATTGCATATGCACAAAATTGACTACAGCTTGTATGGAGTCACTCAAAGATGCCGGTCTGCCTGCAGATTATGCAGGCGTTGAAAATGCATAAAGGTGTGAATGAGCTGCGTCTGTTATCGAATACTCTTACCTATCAGAGTTGTGTGCTTTTCCTGCATAAAGTAAGGGTTTGCGCACGTCAGCGTGTTATTCTAGACATACGTAAATTCGTATAAGTTGGAGGTAGCATGTTCTCAATCGGTCAACACGTCATTCATCCGGGCCAGGGAGTCTGCACCGTCGTCGGTTTTAGGGACGACACACCGCAGCCCATGCTGCTGCTCGAGACCAAGCAGGGACATGCGCAGACGATCCTCATGTACCCCGTGGCGCAGGCCGACCGTTTGCACGCCGCCATCTCGCAGCAAGATGCCGAGCACCTGCTGAGCCACTATGACGAGCTGGAGTGCGACACCTTTACCGAGCGCAACAGCTCGCTTGAGGAGACGCACTTTAAGCAGCAGCTCAAGCTGGGCGCGCCCGAGACGGTCCGCGTGGCAAAGACCATGATGTACCGCATTCGCCAGGCCGAGGAAGCTGATAAAAAGCCCAGCTCCTACTACATGCGCGTACTCAAGGAAGCCAAGCGCCGCTCCATCGAGGAGTTCGCCGTGGCCTTGGGCGTCACCGAGGAGGCCGCCGAAGCCCGCCTAGCCCAAGCCGCCCTCAACTAACCCAACCGCGCCAAAACCACCACAAAGGGGACAGACACCTTTGTGGTGGTTTTCTTGTTCTAGTAGTATTCATTCTTATCGATACCCACGAGCACAAGGAGTCTCCTATGGCAGAGCCGCTTACCGCCGGAATCACCCGCGACCGCGCGTTCGAACTGCTCAACGAGCACAACAAGGACCCGTTCCATATCACCCATGGCGAGACGGTCGAGGGCACTATGCGCTACTTTGCGCGCGAGTTCGACCCCGAGAACGAGGAGTTTTGGGGCATCGTCGGTCTGCTGCACGACCTGGATTGGGAGGAGCATGAGGACGACCCCATGAACCACACCATCTATGCTGCCGAGATTCTTAAGGGCGAAGGTGCGTCTCCAGAGCTCATTCGCGCCATCCAGACGCACACGTCCGACTTCAACACCTCGCTGCCCAAGCCCGAGCTGCAGATGGAAAAGATCCTGTTTGCCTGCGATGAGCTCACCGGCCTGATCGGCGCTGCAGTCATCATGCGCCCGAGCAAGAGCGTTATGGACTTTACGACCAAGTCGCTCAAGAAGAAGTTCAAGGACAAGTGCTTTGCCGCCGGCTGCTCGCGCGACGTGATTTCGCAGGGCGCCGAGATGTTGGGCTGGGAGCTCCCCGAGCTCTTTGACCGCACCATCGCGGCCATGCAGTCCTTCGCCCCCGACCGCGATACCTTCCAGGCCTAACCGCCCACGCCACCTAAAACCACCACGAAGGGGACAGGCACCTTTGTGGTGGTTTTCGTTTACGAGGGGTTTAGGGGCGGACCTGGCCGGTGCCGCGGAGCTTGTATTTGTAGGTGGTGAGGGCCTCGGCGGCAAAGGGGCCACGGGCGTGGAGTTTTTGGGTCGAGATGCCGATCTCGGCGCCCAGGCCAAACTCGCCGCCGTCGGTGAAGCGCGTGCTGGCGTTGGCGTACACGGCCGAGGCATCGACCGCATCCAGGAAGCGCTCGCAAGCATCCGTGTCCTCGGCAACGATGGCCTCGGAGTGCATCGTGCCGTAGCGGTTGATGTGTGCGATGGCCTCGTCCTCGCTCGCCACGACCTTCACGCTCATCTCGAGCGCCAGATACTCGCGACCCCAGTCCTCCTCAGTCGCGGCAACGTAGTCATCACCCTCGGCAAGCCCGGCATCGGCGCATGCGGCGCAGGTTGCCTCGTCGCCGTGAATGAGCACGCTGTGGTCATGCAGCACGGTCACGACCGCGGGCAAAAACGCATCGGCCACAGCACGGTCGACCAGCAGCGACTCGGCGGCATTGCACACGCCTACGCGCTGGGTCTTGGCATTAACGATAATGTTGAGCGCCTTATCAAAGTCGGCGGATTCATGCACGTAGATGTGGCAGTTGCCCGTGCCCGTCTCGATCACCGGCACAAGCGACTCGCGCACGCAGCGCTGGATCAGGCCTGCACCTCCGCGCGGAATGAGTACGTCGACAATACCGCGGAGCTTCATGAGCTCGCCGGTGGCCTCGCGGTCGGTGGACTCGATCATCGACACGGCCTCGCGCGGGAAGCCCTTGGCCTCGAGCGCATCGGCCAGCAGCTCGGCGATCATGGCACACGAGTGATAGGCCAGCGAGCCGCCGCGTAGAATGCAGGCGTTGCCGGTACGGATGCAGATGCCTGCGGCGTCGGCCGTCACGTTGGGGCGCGCCTCGTAGACCATGGCGACCAGGCCCAACGGCACGCTCACGCGGGTCAGGTCCACACCGCTCGCAAGCACGCGGTGGTCGAGCACGCGGCCGACGGGATCGGGCAGCTCGGCGAGCTTTTCCAGGCCGGCGGCCATGCCCTCGACGCGCTCAGGCGTCAGCAGCAGACGGTCGAGCAGACCGGCCGAAGTGCCCGCATCGCGTGCGGCGGACATATCGAGCTCGTTAGCGGCGACGATGGAGTCAACACCGTTGCGCAGTGCTGCGGCCATGGCGCGCACGGCCTCCTGACGCTGCTCATCGCTCGCCGTGGCAAGCGAGGCCGACGCTGCCTTGGCGGCAACGGCAAGATCGTGGACATACGTGGCTATATCGACCGACATGGGCGGCCCTTTCTCCTAGAAGTTTGCAACCATGGTAGCCGATTTGCGCATGGCCTCGCCCGCGGCGGTAGAATTGGTCAACCCGAAACACCGCAACGAACGGAAGACTCACATGGCCCTCATCACTTCGTACCACGTCCCCGGCCTTTATGTCGAGGACCACAGCATCGACGTCCCCCTTGACTGGCGCGGCCTGGAGCCGATGCTCCTGGCCGTCGGCAGCACCATGCGCCGCGGCGCTATGCCGGCACCAATCGCCGGCGCGCCCGAGAGCATCAAGCTCTTCTACCGCGTGGTTTGCGCGCCTGACCGCATCAACGACGATCTGCCGCTGCTCCTGTTTTTGCAGGGCGGCCCCGGCGGCGAGAGCCCGCGTCCGCTGTCGCCTACAAGCGACGGCTGGATCGAGGAGGCCGTCAAGCACTTCCGCGTGGTCCTTCCCGACCAGCGCGGCACCGGACGCAGTAGCTGCGTGGACGGACGCACGATCAAGGCACTGGGCGATCGCGCAACGGCCGCCGGCGCCGATACAGCACGCTCGCAGGCCGACTTCCTCAAGCGCCACCTCGCCAGCTCCATCGTGCGCGATTTTGAGTACCTGCGTCTGGTGGGCTTTGGCGGCAAGCCCTGGGTCACGCTCGGCCAGAGCTACGGCGGCTTTTTGACGTTGAGTTATCTGTCGCTCTTCCCCGAGGGCGTGGCGGCGAGCTTTACCTGCGGCGGCATCCCCCACGTGCCGGCGAGCGCCAGCGAGGTCTACGCGCACACCTTCCCGCGCATGGCCGCCAAGACGCAGCAGTATTACGACCGCTACCCCGCCGACGTCGAGCGCGTGGCAGCCCTGGCCGATGCGCTCGAGGCACAGAAGCCCGTGCTGCCCGACGGCTCGCCGATGACGGTCGAGCGCCTACAGCTCATGGGCAGCGACTTTGGCATGAAGCCGAGCTTTGAGCGCATGCATTGGACTATCGATCACGCTTTTGTTACTGACGACGGTACGCTGAGCTGCGGCTCCTCGGTATCCGACAGCTTTTTGATGCGCGCCTTCGAGCGCACCAACACACGCACGAACCCGCTGTACTGGACACTGCAGGAGTTTATCTACGCCGACGGCGACACCATGCCCATTCGCTGGGCCGCAGCAGAGGAGAAGGCCCATCGTGCCGAGTTCGACACACTCGCGCGCCCGCTCATGTTTACCGGCGAGGCCATGTTCCCGTGGATGTTCGAGCAGATGCCCGAGCTCAAGCCCTTCAAGCCCGCCATGGACCTGCTGATGGAAGACACCAGCTGGGACAAGATCTACGACCCGCAGCGACTGGCGTGCAACGAGGTGCCCCTGCAGGCCGCGGTGTATTTCGACGACATGTACGTGGATTCGGGCCTGCAGCTTGATACGCTCAGCCGCGTGGGCAACTCGCATGCCTGGGTGACCAACGAGTTCGAGCACGACGGCCTGCACGGCAGCGTGGTATTCAAGCACCTCTTCGACGAGGCCCTCAACCGCGGAGACCTGCGCCGAATCTTCTAGCAAAGGAGTGTCCCCACCTGCCGGCACAAAAGAAACGTCCCCAGGTGCCGGCACGAGAAAGACAGCGCTGCGGGAAACGATCCGCAGCGCTGTCTTTCTTTATGCAAATACGATCAAGTTATCCCTGTGTATCGCCGGCTTCTCGGCCAGGTTAGCGAGCAGGCGGTTGCTGGCGATCTGGTCCTGGCGGCGACCGGCAGCAAGTTCCAGCACGTCCGAATCGGCCTCGGCGATACCGCGGGCGACAACCATACCGCTCGGGTCGCACACGTCGAGCACATCGCCCTCGGCAAACTGGCCATCGACCTCGCGAATACCCACCGCAAGCAGGGAAGAGCCACGGCTGACCAGCGCCTTCGCAGCACCATCATCGACCGTCACCGAGCCATGCGCCTTGTCGCCCAGTGCGATCCACAGCTTGCGGGGTGCGATGTCCAGACGCTCCGCCGGCGGATCGAACAGCGTGCCCACGCTCTCGCCGCGGGCGAGGCGCACGAGCGCATCGGGCTCCTCGCCCGAGCAAATCACGCTCTGACTGCCCGCCGTCATCAGGATGCGGCTCGCGCGAATCTTGGTAATCATGCCGCCCGTGCCCACCGATGTGGAAGAATCGCCCGCCGAGGCAATAATCTTGGCATCGATCTTATGCACGACAGGAACAAACTCGGCCGTGGGGTCCTCATGCGGATTGGCAGTATAGAGGCCATCGATGTCCGAGAGCGTCACGCACAGATCGGCAGAAACCAGGCAGCTCACAAGCGCCGCCAGTGTGTCGTTGTCGCCGAACTTGATCTCATCGACGGTAACGGTATCGTTCTCGTTGACGACCGGCACCACGCCAAGCTTCACCAGGCGCAGCAGGGCGTCGCGCGCGTGCAGGTAGGACGTACGGCGCGCCGTGTCGTGACGCGTGAGCAGCACGAGCGAGGTGAGCAGGTCGCGCGCATGAAACTCCTCGTCGTAGGCCGACGAGATAATGCACTGGCCGGCCGAAGCGCAGGCCTGCAGGCTCGGCAGGTCGCCGACCGGCTTACGGTCGAAGCCCAGCACGGGATAGCCACAGGCGATAGCGCCCGAGCTCACCACGACCAGACGCCAGCCGAGCTTGCGCAGCGCTGCGGCCTGATCGGCAAGCCCGCCGATAAAGGCGCGGTTGACCTTGCCGTCGGCGCCCACCACCGTGGACGAACCGATCTTTACCACCATCGTTTTATAAGAAGTCGTCATACGTCAAACCAATCGACTGTTCAGCGAACGGGCGAACGGGCGAGCGAGAAAATGATACGTTTTCCTCCGTCGCATGCGGATCATTTTGCCCAGGGGAAAGCCGAGGCCGCGGCCATGTTCTTGCGCACGAGCTCGTCGCGCACCTGAGCCAGGCCCTGCTCCATGCCCACCACATAGGTCTGCGGGTACAGAAAGCGCTTGAAAGCTGCGTCCAGATGATCGAGCGCCCAAGCACAGCGCTCGCGCGCGTCCTGGATGCTCTCACGCGGAGCCACCGCACTGCCATCGCGCACGATCGGCACCAGCAGCTCGCGATACTCAAGTTCGGACACGTCGGTCACCAGGGCGGCATCATTCACGGCCACGAGGGTATTGCCGCGCGCGGCGCCCTCCCCCGCCAGATGGCCCTCGTCGTAAATCATGTCGCAAACCGGGCCGCCAAAACCGTCGTAATAACGACGCACGCGTTGCACGCCCGGGATCGTGCGCTTGTAGGGCTGCTCGGAGAGCTTGACCACCGGCGTCCATGGATCTGCCTCGCTCGCACGGCGGGCGGAAAGCTTGTACACGCCGCCCAGCGCCGGCTGGTCATAGCAGGTCGCAAGCTTGGTACCCACGCCAAAGCTGTCGATGGGCGCGCCCTGGTCGAGCAGCGACTGAATCGTGTACTCATCCAGATCGTTGGAAACCGAGATCCCCACATAGGGCAGGCCCTCGGCATCAAAACGGCCGCGAACATACTTGGAGAGCTTGGCGAGGTCGCCGGAGTCGATGCGAATGGCCGACAGGCGCTCGCCCACCGCTTCCATCTCCTTGGCAACCGTAATGGCATGTTCGCAGCCCTCGCGCACGTCATAGGTGTCGATGAGCAGCGTGCAGTTCTTGGGGCTCGATTTGGCAAAGGCACGGAAGGCCTCGAGCTCGGAATCGAAGCTCATCACCCAGCTGTGCGCATGCGTGCCAAAGACGGGAATACCGTAGCGGCGGCCGGCGAGCACATTGGACGTAGAGGAGCAGCCGGCAACGTAGCTCGCGCGCGCAACGGCCAGGCCGCCATCGGGACCCTGGGCTCGGCGCAGGCCAAACTCCGCCACAGGGCGACCGTCGGCGGCGAGCACCACGCGCGCCGTCTTGGTGGCGACAAGCGTTTGGAACCCGACGATGTTGAGCAGCGCCGTCTCGAGCAGCTGGCACTCGAGCGCAGGACCGGTGACGCGCACCATGGGCTCGCGCGGAAAGACGAGCTCGCCCTCGGGCACGGCGTCGATATTTACATGCGCACGAAAATCGCGCAGGTAGTCGAGGAATGCGGACTTGAACATCGCGCCGCCGGCCGGGGCCTCAAGCGATGCGAGGTAGTCGATATCCTCGGGCGTAAAGCGCAGGTTCTCGACCAGCTCGGGCAACTCGGCGGTGCCGCACATGACGGCATAAGCGCTGCCAAAGGGATGGTCGCGGTAAAACGCGGTAAAACAACCCTGCTCATTGGCCTTGCCGCTCTCCCACAGGCCCTGGGCCATAGTGAGCTCGTACAGATCGGTGAGCATTGCAATGTCGGTGGGATGCGAGATGTCGGTCAAAGCCATGGGGCGACCTTTCGGATGTGTGGTGCAGAATTTGAGGGCTGGACGAGAGCAGAGCATGCGGACATGACGCCCGATGCAAATCGGTTAGAGCAGGCCCATGCTGGTCAGGATCGTGTAGCCCATAAAGATGACAAACGCGATGAGGGCAAGGACAATGATGATTTTTTGAGCCGGCGCCATGCCAGGGATCTCGTTCTCGCCCGTAGGTTCCTTGGAGGTAACCATGCGCTGGGCAAAGGTCATCTCGTCACGGCTCGGCTTGGGCTCGACGGACTTAAGACGAGCGGCCTTTTTAGGCTGAGGTTTGGGCGCGGCAGGTGCAGGCTTCGCAGCAGCGGGCTTGGGTGCGGGCGCGGGCTTGCGCTCGGATGCGGCGTTCGAGGCGGCCTCCTCGGCCTTCGCACGCTCGGCACGCAGGGCAGTCAGCTCCTCACGCTCGCGACGGGCCTCTTCCCGAGCCTCGCGGCGGGCCTTCTCAGCGCGGAGCTCTTCCAACTCGGCGCGCTCCTCGTCGGACAATGGTTGGGACTCAAGCTCGGCCATGGTATAGCCCTTTCTTTTAAAAAAAGCCGCCGACACAATGTCAGCGGCTTATCAAATCCAAGGGTGGAGACGAAGGGAGTCGAACCCTCGGCCTCTGCCATGCGACGGCAGCGCTCTCCCAACTGAGCTACGTCCCCAGGACAAGTCGATATTTTACCTACGGCTCGCCAACTGTCAACGCCCAATAACCAGTCTTTTTGGGGCGCGGCTATTTTGACAACTTTTCGAACAGGCGATCCTCTCGATGATTTTTTAATCCCCGTCCCAGAAAAATCATCGGCGAACGTGCTACTTTGCGCTGGTAAGGACGCCGGTGGTGTCGAAGGCCGGGGTGAAGCTCTCATCTACAGCGCCGCCCTCTTGCCAGAACATCGTCGTAAAGCCCAAGTCATCGGCATGGTCGAGCACCTGCTCGTACTCCTCGCGCGTCACGGCACGCGCCAGATCGCCGCCCTGCTCGCGCATGAGGGCATTGGGCGTGTACTGGTTCATGACCGAGATCGGCACGTCGCCCACCGTCTGCCACACCAGGTCCAGAACGCGGCACGAATCGTCCGCATGCCCCGGCAGCACCAGGTGGCGCACGATGATGCCGCGCTTCATGAGCCCGTCCTCGTCCACCAGCTCTCCCCCGCGGCGCTCGATCTCGCACGCCATCTGTGCCAGGCCCGACACGGCCACGCGCGGGTAATCCTTAATATGAGAAAGCGACTGCGCAAGCCCAGCATCGGCATATTTAAAGTCGGTGAGCCACACATCGACCAGGTCGCCCAGCGCCGCCACGGCACTCGCGCGCTCGTAACCACTCGTGTTGTAGACAATCGGGATGTCCAGCCCGCGCTCCCGCGCTGCGACAATCGCGGCAGGCAATAGGTGCGCATAGTGCGTCGCCGTCACCAAATTGATGTTGTTGGCACCCTGGTCCTGCAGTTCCAGCATAATCTCGACCAGGCGCTCAGGCGAAATCTCAAGCCCAAAATTGCCGGTCGAGATCTCGTGATTCTGGCAGTAGATACATTTAAGCGAGCAGCCGCTAAAGAAGATCGTGCCCGAACCGGCTTCGCCCGAGATAGGCGGCTCCTCCCACATATGAAGCGCCGCGCGAGCGACCTTAAGCGTGTCGTCGGCACCGCATACGCCACGCGCACCCTCATCACGCGCCGCACCGCAACGGCGCGGACACAAATGGCAGGCGGGCGAAAAAAGTTCGGTCAACGACGTCGGCATAAAAACATGCTCCAAAACAACGATTCAGCAGCTCAAACATTAAGGCCCGGACCGCGCAGACGGCTCCAAGCCTAAGGCGCCGTAATCGTCCGACACGATTTTTGTAATGTCAAGACTGGAATCGATAAAGTGCCGCTTTATGATGTAGGTATTCCGCCCCCCGCGGAGCAACTGGGTGAACCGTCGCGTTTATTTAGGGAGCCCACACAGTCGTACCTAGTACAGGTATCCTTCGTTGTTAAGGACGCTGGAACAGTCGATGAGGGCACCCACCTGTTTTAGGTGGGTTCATTTTCGTAACGTGGGGGGTGGTTTTCTTTTGCCGAAAATCACCATTACAGTCCATATGAATCCCCGCCGGCATCCCGACAAGCTATCGACAACATCCCAATATCTGGTAAGCGCGTGATTATCGCTGCGTGCAATTCCATGCACCCCCCTTGGTCGAGTATTATGGTTCGGCTATGCCCTTTGCGCATGGCGTTCTTCTGACCTTTTCCTTCGACGCTTGGCGGTTTTTAGATTCATGGCTTCATCCCCGAGCTACATACCGTACCTATGCGTGGCAGCGGCGGCCTTTATCACGACCTTCCTCGCGGTGCCCCTGGTCAAGCGCTTGGCAATTAAGCTCGATGCCGTCGACTATCCTTCTAAGCGCCGCATCAACACCAAGCCCATCCCACGTTTGGGCGGAGCGGCGGTGTTTTTGGGCCTGGTCGTTGCCTGCATTGTGCAAATCCTAGGCACCTGGTACCTAGGCTGGCCACCCGTCCTGGTGCCGCACCCGCGCCTTCACATTAGCTATCCCATGCTGGCGCTCTCCTTTACCGTCATCTTTGCGACCGGCGCTATCGACGACGTCTTCCAGCTCACGCCCAAGCAAAAGCTGGCCGGACAAGTCCTCGCCGCGCTTATCGCCTGTATCGGCGGCCTAAAAATCGGCGTCATCGTCAACCCGTTTGCCCCCGGCGAGATCATGCTCGGATGGCTCGCCTACCCCATCACCGTGATCTATCTGGTGGCATTCACCAACATCATTAACCTCATCGACGGCCTCGACGGCTTGGCCACGGGCATCTGCGGCATCGCGTCATTCACCATGTTCTCAATGGCCGTGCTCTCGGGCCGCATCGACGCCGCCGCGCTCTCTATTGCGCTCTTTGGCGCCTGTCTAGCCTTTTTGCACTACAACTTCAACCCCGCAAGCATCTTCTTGGGCGACTCGGGGTCGCTGCTGCTGGGCTTTGCGCTGGGCTCCATCTCGCTGCTCAACGTGAGCCGCACCGCCGCACTCACCTCGCTTATCATCCCGCTCATCGTTGCCGGCGTGCCTATCATCGACACGTTTAGCGCCATCGTGCGCCGCAAGCGCGCCCACATTAGCATCGGGCAGGCCGACAAGGGCCACATCCACCACCGCCTGATCCAAGAAGGCTACAACCAAAAACAGGCTGTGCTGCTCATCTATGCCTGGGGCATTATGCTTTCGGCCGGCGCCGCCGCCATCAATCAGGTCGAGGTGCCCATGCGCGTGCTCATCTTTACCGTGCTTGCCATTGGCTCGGCGGCCTTTGCCAAGCACCTGCACCTGTTTGAACCCGTGCTGCGCCACCATTACAACAAGCGCACGCACGAGGACGAACTGGTCACCCCCGACGACCCCGCCTTTAAGCAGGAGGAGCAGGCAGCTGAGGAACGTAAGGAAGAGCGCCACCACAAGCTCTAGGGCAAGCTGCCGAGGATGTGCCAAGGCACCGTTGGCCAAGCGCGGCCGCGCCGCGCCCATCGCACAAGCCACCCCTCTCCCGCCCCTCGCCTACTTACGCCCCGCCCCTCCAATAAACGCGTTATCATCTTGACCCATGAACATACGTTAGGAGCAATCATGCCAAACGAGAACAGCTACGAAGTCGCGCTGCAAAAGAGCAACGCCATTCGCGAGGGCCTGGCCAAGACGCCCGAGAAGTTCACCATGCTTACCGGCGACCGCCCCACCGGCCGTCTGCACCTGGGTCACTACTTTGGCACCCTCAAGGGCCGCGTGGAGCTGCAGAACATGGGCGCCAGGACCAACGTACTCATCGCCGACTACCAGGTCATCACCGACCGCGACACCACCGAGCACATCCAGGACAACGTGTACAACATGGTCATGGACTACCTTGCCTGCGGTATCGACCCCGACAAGACCATGATCTACGCGCACTCCGCCGTGCCCGCCGCCAACCAGCTCATGCTGCCGTTCCTGTCGCTGGTGTCCGAGGCCGAGCTGGCGCGCAACCCCACGGTCAAGGCCGAGATGGAGGCCTCGGGCCACGAGCTCACCGGCCTTCTGCTCACCTACCCGGTGCACCAGGCCTGCGACATCCTGTTCTGCAAGGGCAATGTGGTGCCCGTCGGCCGCGACCAGCTGCCGCACATCGAGCTCACCCGTACCATCGCCCGCCGCTTTAACAACCGCTACGGCAAGGTATTTCCCGAGGTCGAGGCGCTGCTGTCCGAGACCCCGCTGCTGCCCGGCCTTGACGGTCGCAAGATGAGCAAGAGCTACGGCAACGCCATCAATATTTCGATGACCGCCGAGGAAACGGCCAAGCGCATCAAGAAGAGCCAGACCGACTCCGAGCGCATGATCACGTTCGACCCCGAGAACCGCCCCGGTGTGTCCGGCCTGCTTTCGACGGCTGCAATCTGCACCGGTCGCTCCGAGGTCGAGATTGCCGAGGAGATTGGCATGGGCGGCTCCGGCCAGCTCAAGAAGTACGTGACCGAGGCCGTCAACGAGTACTTCGCACCTATCCGCGAGCGTCGCCAGCGCTACGAGAACGATCTGGACTATGTGAAGGACGTCCTGCATGAGGGCAACCGTCGCGCCAACGAGATCGCCGAGCAGACCCTGGCCGAGGTTCAGGACGCCATGGGTATGGTGTACTAGGCCGATCTGCTGACTTGAGCTTTCGATTGCTATAGGGCGGGCGCTACGGCGTCCGCCTTTTTTGGAGCGGACCGCTTCGGCTCCGTCCATCGCACTCCCCCGACAAACAGGAACAGGCCCGCTGGCAGTTAGTTGCCAGCGGGCCTGTTCCCGAAGTACACCGTTGAATCGCACAGAGGGGAGGAATGCGAATCAAACTCAACAGGGCAGGCTTTTTCATCGCCTATTGCCTGCTCCGTTGCTGAAACCAATATAGTTCACCGTGGTTTACTTTGCAGCATCAATATCCGCCGCCATAGCTTCTCCATAAGTTAGCCCAAGTAAACTAAACCACCACAAAGGGGGCAGGCACCTTTGTGGTGGTTTTGGCCACGGCAGAGCGCTAGAGCCCTGCTGGCCAGCGACAGGCGGGCAAGTCGACGTGCATGTCGTCCTTAAACGCCACACCCTCCCCTAGCAAAAGCTCACGTTGAGCATCGGGACCGCCAAAAGCGAAGCCCTCGCATATGTGCCCGTCGGCAAACACCACGCGGTGACAGGGAATCTCGCCGGGACGCGGATTACTATGCAGGGCATACCCCACGTACCGCGCACTTCGTGGACGACCGGCAAGCAGCGCCACCTGACCATACGTGGCGACCATCCCCTCGGGGATCTGCTCGACCACCTCGTACACCCGTTCAAAAAAGCCCTCAGACGCCATTGCTCGCTCCCTTCCACCCGGAAAAGCATAAACCACCACAAAGGTGCCTGTCCCCTTTGTGGTGGTTTATGGCAGATCGGTTAGTTGGCGGGCTGGAAGAAGGCTACGGCGACGGCGCCGGGGCCTACGTGGGTGCCGATGGTGGCGCCGATGGTGTGAACGGGCAACTCGCCTTCGGTGTGGCCAGCCCAAAGTGCCGCGCTGTCCTCGATATACTTCTTGAGCACCGCATCCGAAAGGCCCGTATAGCCGAGCGCCAGCGGCATGGAAAAGTCGATGCCGCCCGCTTTTTCGACCTTCTGATTGAGCAGATTGCGGCCGTTCTTGGAACCGCGCGCCTTACCCAGCTGCACGATCAGACCGTCCTCGACAGCCACCACGGGCTTTACGTTGAGCAGCGTGCCCACGGCGCCGGCCGCAGCAGACAGACGACCGCCGCGCACCAGGTACTCCAGCGTCTCGAGCAGGCCGATAACCACCACACGGTCGCGCACGGCCTCGACGGCCGCCGCGATCTGAGCTGCACTACGACCCTCATCCACCAGGCGCAGGGCATACTCGACCATGACACGCTCGCCCAGAGTGACGTTATTGCTATCCACCACGTAAACGTCGCCGCCTGGCGCCTCGGCAAGTGCGGTACGGGCACTCTGATTGGTGCCTGATAGCTTAGCGCCCACGGTAATAATCACAGCCTCATCGCCGGCTTCACGAACCTTGGCAATCGCCTGCGAAAACGCGTACGGGTTGACCTGGCCGGTCTTGGGCAGCTCATCGCGCTCCACGAGCATCTCGTAAAAGCGCTGGTGATCGATGTCGATGCCATCCATGTACACATCGGTGCCAAAGGTGACGGACAGCGGCAAAACGGCCAGTGCTGGGTGCTCGACCGGCGACATATCGCTTGCGGAATCGGTAATAATGCGGACGGACATAGCGAATCCTTTCTTGCGCAGGTCCCGCGCAGGGAATTTTGACAGCAAGGCCCCGGCACGGTATACGCGCTCAAACAGGACTATGCAGTTGTTAATTGGAAGCAAAAGCCTTGGCGGCCCTACAGCTCGCGCAGGGTGTTGAGAATCGTGCGCAGCGACGCATACATCTGCTCGCGCTGCTCCACACCCATAGCCTTACCGGTGGTATCGAGCACGTCGCGAATGATGCGGTCCGCTTCGCTCATGCTCTCGCCGCCCAGAGCGGTCAGGCGCACCGGAGCACGATACTTAACGGCGGCATCGCCCGAATCGTCGACCTCGACGTAGCCGCCCTCCTCCAGATGCGCGAGCGTACGCGAGACGGCGGCGCGGGTCACGCCTGCCATGCGAGCCAGGTCAGCGCCAGTCAGGCCGTCCTTGCTGCGCTCAAGATAGTAAAGGCACATAACGTCGGAGCCCTTGAGGCCCAGCCTTGCGCCCTCGGATGTCTTAATGCGCTGAATCTCCTTGTAGAGCCCGCTGATCAGTCCGACAAAGTCCTCGAAACGTGTCTCGTCGTTCTGCTGCATGGGAGACGACCGCCTTTCGCTTGCATAATGCTTACGGATAAACATCTTAGTCGCATAAGGCGACACCCGTACCCAAATACCCCATTTGTTAACCCATCAACATAAAAACCACCACAAAGGGGACAGGCACCTTTGTGGTGGTTTTGACCGGCGAACATGATCCGCAGGCGTCGCTACAGCTCCACGCAGGGATTGTCGCGGGTCACAAGCGTCTTAACGACAACCGTCGCTCCCAGATAGCGCTCGAGCAGCTCGGCTAAGCGATCAATCGCGGCCTGGCAATCCCCCATCCGCTCGGGCTCCACGCACTCAATCGCCAGGAACGCATCGGCCGAATCATCGGACAGCGCCGTGCGAACGCCGTCGCGCCAGTTCCAGCAGCGGCACACAGCGCCCGCATCGTCGATGTAGGCGAGCTCGCCGGGCAGCGTCGGATCGTCCGCCTCCTCGCCAAGCGGCAAGAACGTATCGCCACCGTCGGT
This sequence comes from uncultured Collinsella sp., assembly GCA_958448275.1. Classification (GTDB taxonomy): domain Bacteria; phylum Actinomycetota; class Coriobacteriia; order Coriobacteriales; family Coriobacteriaceae; genus Collinsella. The sequence goes on along the minus strand of CAUDDF010000007.1, from coordinate 415 downwards.
CACCTTCAAGCGAAGGTCTCCCTCGATCGCATGCAGATCCTCGCCTCCCACGGGCAGCGCGTAGGTCAGCGACACCGTGTTGTAAATATCCACCGCGGGCGTAATGTGGCCCACCGGCTTGCCTTTGAGCACGCGTTTGAGCAAGTTCTCGATCGAGCAGCGCGCGCCTTTCTTGGTCTTGAACAGACGATAGGCCTCGCGCCATGCCTTGACCGGTGCGTTCTCGCTGATGGTATCGCTTGTCAGGTGACGCTCCGCATCGATATTGGCGCGATTGAGCAACGTGGCGATCGCATCCACGTCCTCCTGGGGAATCTGGGCCGCGGGCTTCATGCCCTTTACGACCACGACGCCGACCGCCGCCTGCGGAAACAGCTCCCAAAACGAATCCTCGGCAACGAAACTCTTCATATGC
>CAUDDF010000006.1:0-59327 GCA_958448275.1 uncultured Collinsella sp. | reverse complement strand
ATTGGTGCGGCGTATAGGATTCGAACCTATGACGTTCTGATTCGTAGTCAGACCCTCTATCCAGCTGAGGTAACGCCGCAGCGCAAGACATATAAAACCACTTTAGCCTATTAGAGTCAAGCACAATCTCAAACTTTTTTGTGGAACGCAGTTTTGTCATGCTGCTCCGCATATACCGCCGTTCCCCATACGATCGATTGGCTTTTCGATCACGTCAAACTTGGCATCAAGTTCCCTCAGGAGCGATCTCACCCGCTGGGCGCAATCATAATCGGCAAACGAGATGCTCAACATGCGAGCAACCTGGTTAGATGTCCGGACCCCATAGAAATGCTCCAGGGCCACAAGCCCCTCGTGCGTCACAAACGTCTCGACCACATGCGGCGACTCCTCAAAGCACCATTGCGTCAACGGCCCCTCACTCGTCTGTCGAACCACCAGGCCACCCATGCCAGACGGCTCACACGTTACAAGCAGGTACTCCCCGCCCTCGTCGCTCTCAAACAAAACCACCCGATCATCAAACAGCTCCATCGCGTCCCCTTTCTCTCGCTCTTATTTAGCAAAAGCATAGCAGGTAGATGGCTGTATACAGAACAGTTGTTCGTGTGTTTTCTATTGAGCTGTCCGCACGGCATGATATGGACCTGCGCACGAAATAGGGCGCCCCCGAAGGAGCGCCCTTGTATATCCCCTATGCAGCCAAGTTACGCGACCGGCTCGATCTTCTCGAGACCGCCCATGTAAGGACGCAGAACCTCGGGGATCGTGATGGTGCCGTCGGCGTTCTGGTAGTTCTCCAGAATGGCGGCCATGGTGCGGCCGGCCGGCAGACCGGAACCGTTGAGAGTGTGCAGGTAGCGCGAGCCCTTGAAGTTCTCGGGGTCGCGATACTTGATGTTGGCGCGGCGAGCCTGGAAGTCACCGCAGTTGGAGCAGGAGCTGATCTCCTTGTAGGCGTTGTAGCTCGGCAGCCAGACCTCGACGTCGTAGGTCTGACGGGCAGAAAAGCCCAAGTCGCCGGTGCACAGGCTAATCACGCGATACGGAAGGCCCAGCTGCTGCAGCAGGTACTCGGCCTCGGCGGTCATGCTCTCGAGCTCCTCGTCGGACTCCTCCGGCTTAGCGAACTTGACCATCTCGACCTTGTCGAACTCGTGCTGACGGATGATGCCGCGGGTGTCGCGACCGGCGGAACCGGCCTCCTCGCGGAAGCAGGGGGTGAAGGCGGTGTAGCGGCGCGGCAGGGTGTCGGCGTCGAGGACCTCGCCGGCGTGCAGGTTGGTGAGCACGACCTCGGCGGTGGGGATCAGGAAGTTGTCGCCCGAGACGTGGTAGGCGTCGTCCTCGAACTTGGGCAGCTGACCCGTGCCAAACATGGTCTGACGCTTGACGACGATGGGCGGCCACCACTCCTTAAAACCACGGCTCGTGTGCGTATCCAGGAAGAAGTTGATAAGGGCGCGCTCCAGGCGGGCGCCGGCGCCACCGAGAACGGTGAAGCGGCTGCCGGAGAGCTTGTTGCCACGCTCGAAGTCGAGGATGTCCAGATCGGTGCCCAGATCCCAGTGCGGCTTAAAGTCGAAGTCGAACTCGCGCGGGGTGCCCCAACGACGGCGCTCGATGTTCTCGTCCTCGTCCTTGCCGTACGGCGTGGCCTCGCAAGGAATGTTGGGCAGGTGAGCCATGAAGTCGTACTGCTCCTGCTCGAGAGCAGTGCGGCGCTCGGCCAGACCGTCAATCTTCTCGTTGACGGCGCGCACGGCCTCCTTGGCGGCCTCGGCCTCGTCCTTCTTGCCCTCCTTCATCAGGGCGCCGATCTTCTTGGACTCGGCATTGCGCGTAGCCTGGAGTTCCTCGACCTCGGTGATGACGGCACGACGCTCGTCGTCGAGCTCAAAGAACTTCTCGCGATCCCAAGACGTCTGGCGGTTAGCCATGGCGACATCGATGGCATCGGGGTTCTCGCGAACAAACTTGATATCAAGCATTAGATCCTCCGGCGATATACATTCCATTTAGGTTGCAACCTTGTACATGTATGGGCAAGTATATACTTATGAGCGTTTACGACCCAACTCAACTACGCAAGAAGGCACCCAATGGACGCAGTTTTTTCCTTTTTGTTTGGCACCCGCACCGGTTTTGCCATCCTTTTCGCCGGCGGCATCCTGTTATTTGCGATTCTTGCCTTTGTAATGGAGAAGCGTACCCATAAGATGTACGTCGACCGCGGACCCAAGTCCGAGGATGAGGAAGACAGCTTCTGGGACTAACCTGCCAAAAGGGACAGGTTTATTTTGGTCGGTTTTATCTGGGAAAACGCAAGCGCCCCGCAACTGGAATTGAGCCAGTTGCGGGGCGCTTTTCGCTAAAAGGACAAAACCGCAGAAAATACCTGCCAAAAATAAACCTGTCCCTAAATGGCAGGTTTTACTGGAGAGTTGCGTCGATTGCCTTGACCAGGGCACTGCGCATGCCGGCGTCCTCGAGCGCAACGACGCCCTTGATGGTGGCGCCACCGGGCGAGCATACGGCATCCTTCATCGCCGCAGGATGCTGGCCAGTTGCAAGCTGCAGCTTTGCCGTACCCAGCACCATCTGGCTCACAATGCGATAGGCATCGGCACGCGGGATACCGTGCTTGACCGCCGCATCGCCCAGGGCCTCGATTGCCATAGCGACAAATGCCGGAGCGCAACCACCCACCGTGCCGCCCACGAACAGCAGGCTCGTATCGAGCTCGACCACCGCACCGAGCTTGCCAAGCAGATCAAGCACCACTGCGCTCTGCTCATCACTAAGCGTGGAAGCCTTCTCGCAGGCGATGACGCCCTCGCCCACCGAAACCGGTGTGTTGGGCACCGTCGAGATATGCGCGACGCCCGGCAGGACCTGCTCCCACTTGGCACTGTCCCAAGTCCAGGCAACCGACAGAACGACCTTGTCGGCAAGAATGTCCTTGAGCGGGGCGAATACCTTCTCGATCATGTACGGTTTGACCGCAGCGACCACGATATCGGATGCGGCGACAACCTCGGCGGCATCGTGGCAGGCGACCATGCCGCGCGCCTCGCAGCGCTCAACCAGTGCGTCGTAGCGACCCGCGCAGGCGCACATGTCGCTCGCAGCTACACCGGCAGCGATCCAGCCATCGGCCATAGCGCTCGCCATATTGCCAAAACCGACAAACCCAATCTTCATATCTCATAGTCCTCTCAGACACGCTCTTCAAAACGAAAGCTATTGTCCCACGCCATTGTTTCGTATTGCCGACCTATTTGTGATACGGCTCGCCACGGCTGATCTTGCAGGCGCGGTAGATTTGCTCCAGCAGCACCACGCGCGCCAAGTTATGCGGCAAGGTAATGCGTCCAAAGCTGAGCATCTCGTCGGCGCGGGCGCGCACCTCATCACTCACGCCGTCCGAACCGCCGATTACAAAGGCAATGTCGCTGCTGCCTCGCAGCATAAGATCGTCGAGCCTCGCCGAGAGCTCCTCACTCGAACGCTCCTTGCCCTCGATAGCCAGCAGGATCACATGCGCTCGAGACGGCAAGGCAGCAAGAATCGCCGCCCCTTCCTTGTCACGCGCGGCATCCACACCGCCCGCCTTGGCCGGGTCGATATCGGCCACCTCGCGCATATCCACCTTGGCATAGGCGCCCAGACGCTTCGTGTACTCAGCGCACGCGTCCTTCCAAAAGCGCTCCTTGAGCTTACCGACGCAAACGACGGTGTATTTCACGCGCCTACTCCTTCGAATCGTTTTGAACTTTGCCGGCGGCCAGCATCTGCTCGAACATCGAGGCCGACTGCGAAAAGTCGCTCGGCAGCACGACCGTCGAGGTTTTACCCGTGCGAGCGAACTCCGTCATCATCTCAGACCACTGCGTAAACATGAACAGTTGGTTGGCCTCATCGTTGCCAACACCCGTCTCCTGGATAATCTCGAGCGAGTCCTTGATGCCCAGCGCGATCGCCTTGCGCTGGTTGGCGATGCCCTCGCCCGCCTTTTCCATAGCCTCAGCCTCGGCGGTCGCCTCGGTGACGCGCTTGATGCGGTCTGCCTCAGCGAGCTCCTGTGCCGCAGCGCGCTTGCGCTGGGCGGCGTTGATGTCGTTCATGGAGTTCTCGACCTCGGTCGGCAGTGCGATTTTGGTGATGAGCGTCGACACGAGGGTGAAGCCGTAGGCGGCCATCTGCTCGGAAACGGTAGCGTTGACATCCTTGGCGATGTCATCCTTCTTGGCAAAGACCTCATCGAGTGTGTAGACGGGAATCGAAGAGCGCAGGGCGTCGGTGATGAAGTCACGCATCTGGTCGACGGGCTCCTGCAGCATATAGTAGCTCTTGTAGATGCCCGAATCTGCCGGGCCGGCGCCCATGTCATAGCTCACGTGATACTGAGCAGAGACCTCAAGGCCGATGGTCACGTTGTCCTGGGTCTTAACGTCGATGCCAAAACCGTTTTTCATGGTGCGCAGACTCACCGTGGCGGCCTTGCGGTCGATCATGGGCACCTTCATGTAGAAGCCCGCGTTGACGATGCGGTTAAACTTGCCCAGACGTTCGATAATCACGGCATGCTGTTGTTCAACGACATAGCAGGCGTTGGGAAGCAGCAGCAACAGAATGATGATGGGAAGCAGAAGGCTGGTAAGGACGGCGATGATACCGGAAAACAGCATGGTCTCTCCTCTGATAGGCACACGTTGGCACTAGGATACCCGCACGAAGCAGCTGTGTGACACCAACAAGAGGACCCGTGGTCAAAAAAGGCCAAATATGAGTACTGTTACCAGTTTAGTAACAGCGTATTTGGGTCAAAATCGCCTCGTTGAACCCGAGGTCTATCGAAATTACTTCATTTTGTCTCAAGGTTGAGCCAAATTAGCGTACATCTGTTGCGCAAAATGAGCAAAAATGGCTTCATGAAATGTCTCTATTTTCATGTCAGTACTCATATTTCCACTTTTTGACCACAGGGACATCTACCGCGCGAAATCGATATGTCAAATCTGCCAAAACGGCCCATAACAAAAAAGCTCCCATTGCTGGGAGCTCTTTCAATCAATGGTGCGGGCGAAAGGACTTGAACCTTCATGGGGTTGCCCCCATACGGACCTGAACCGTACGCGTCTGCCAATTCCGCCACGCCCGCGTGCAGGAATTAGAATAACGGAGCGCCACCGCGAACGCAAGAACTATTTTTGAAAAAGTTTGCAGGCATTTTCCCAAGCGGCCTGCGCAATCGCCTCAGCATCCTCGCCGGTACGATCGACACGGTCGTTGACCAGCGTGTTTGCCGTGATAGAAATCATTGCTGGCTCGCACTCAAGACCACGAATGGGCTCCGGCGCCATATACGGGCAATCCGTCTCGAACAAAATGCGATCGAGCGGGGTTGCCGCAAATGCCTCGCGCACGTCATCGTTACGCTTAAAGGTGGCCGCACCGCCATAGGCGATATAGCAGCCCAAACCCACAAAGCGCTCCATCGTGGCTCGATCCTCGCCAAAGCAGTGCAGCACGCAACCTGCCCGAGGCACACCCACCTCGCGCAGCACGTTGTACGCATCAACGTGCGAGGTGCGCTCCCCATCCGAGTCCTCGTGCCGCAGGTGCAGCTCCACCGGCACATCGCGGCGCACGGCAACTTCGAGCTGACGTGCCATGCAATCAATCTGCACGCTATGGGGCGCCGGCGCGATGTCGTCGTCGTAATCCATGTGGTAGTCCAGACCGATCTCGCCGATACCGGCGCACAAAGGGTCATCGAGCGCGGCAACGACCTGTGCGTGAATGTCGTCGGTATAATCCGGCGCGCCATAGGGGTGAACGCCAGCGAGATACTTGACCTGCGGAATATCCCGCATCGGCAGAATTTCGCGCACGAGCCAGTCACTATAGTCCGTCACGCTGCGCTTGTCGGCGATGGGGTCGAGCATCGTCACCAACAGGTCGACGCCCGCGGCTTTGGCGCGCACGAGCGTCTCGGGCACCTCCTTGTCCCAAAACGAAAGCAGATGCGCATGCGTGTCGGCAAGCGGTGCCAAGGGCACGGGACAAGCAACCGTCTTCTTTTTTTTGGTAAACGTCACGCGCTCGGCATTAGGCATCATGGATTAGCTCCTGGGCCAGGCGGACAAAGTCGGCAACATCAAGCGTTTCGGCGCGTGTGGTGGGTGCGATACCGCAAGCCTCAAAGGCGGCATCGAGCACGTCCTTGGCAAAGCCGTTGGCGCTCATGGAATTGCGGATGGTCTTGCGACGCTGAGCAAATGCAGCGTCAATCACGCGGGCCACAAACTCGCGATCGAGTCCTTCGGGCACCACGCCGTCAACACGGTCGATACGCACGACGGCCGAGTCCACGTGCGGCGCCGGAATAAAGCAACGCGGCGGAACCTCAAAGCGACCCGTAACCTGCGCATACAAGCCGAGCTTTGCCGTATAGCCACCATAGGTCTTGTTACCCGGCACTGCGGCAATGCGATCGGCAACCTCTTTTTGAACCATGACGACGGCGCGCTTGAGCGCAGGCATCGTCTGGAAGAACTGCAGGATGATCGTCGCCGCCACGTTATAGGGCAGGTTAGCGACAAATACCGTCGGCTCACCGCCCGCAGCCTGCTCAATCTGCTCCGGCGTCACCTTGAGCGCATCTCCCATGATAAAGCGGAAGTTGGCGTAGTCAGCGGCGTGGGCATCGAGCACCGGCTCGAGCTCGGGATCTGCCTCGATCGACGTGACGCACGCCGCCTCCTGCAGCAGTGCAAGTGTGAGCGTGCCAACGCCCGGGCCAACCTCGAGCACGCGTTCATCGCCCGCAAGCTCGGAAAGCTCGCAAATGCGCTCAATTACATGGTTGTCGATCAGGAAGTTCTGTCCCAGGCGATGCTTGGTCGCAAGGCCAAACTCCTCCAGCAGCTCCCTGGTGGCCGTGGGGTTTGCCAAAGGCGAAGTTGTCATAGTTGCCTCCTTAGCATGGTGGCGGCGTCTTGAAACAAAAGGGCATGGACCGTTGCGGCCATGCCCTTACATCTAAACAGCAAATTGCCGATATGGCGCGCGGCGTCTTAGCCCAGACGCGGGAACAGCGGCTCGCCCTTCTCGACGGGCTGACCACCAGCAAGCAGGCCCCAAGCGCAAATGCCCTTGAGGTCGTCGCTCGCGGCCTCGTCCTCGCAGGACAGGCGGCGCAGGGCCTCAGCAGAGGTCTGGGGCATGAGCGGCATCAGCAGGTGAGCGGCAATGCGGATAGCCTCGAGCAGGTTGTAGATCACAAACGCCAGCTCGTCAGCCTTGGCCTCGTCCTTAGCAAGTGCCCAGGGCTCGGAGTCCTCGATGTAGTGGTTGGCGGCGTGGATGAGCTCCATGGCCTCGTCCTTAGCTCCACCGTAATCGAGCACGTCCATCTTGGCCATATAGCGCTCGACCAGGCCGTCGGCAATCTTTGCCAGCGGGTTGTCAAACGCATCGAACGACGCGGGCTTGGCGGGCGCGCAACCGTCAAAGTACTTGCCGCTCATGTTGAGCGAACGCGAGATAAGGTTGCCCCAGCTGTTGGCCAAGTCGGCGTTGTAGACCTGCTCCATGCGATCGAAGCTGATGGCGCCGTCGGTGCCGGGGACGACGTCGGTCATAAAGTAGTAGCGATAGCCCTCGACGCCCAACATGTCGATAACGTCCTGCGGAGCGATGGCGTTGCCGCGGCTCTTGGACATCTTCTCGGCCTTGCCGGTCTCGGCATTGCGCACGGTCAGGAAGCCGTGGGCAAAGACGTGCTCGGGCAGGGCCTCGCCGATGGCCATGAGCATGGCGGGCCAAATGACGCAGTGGAAGCGGATGATGTCCTTGCCCACGATGTGGAACTGCGCGGGCCAGCGATAGGCCAGCTCGGCACGCGCCTCGTCGGTGTCGACACCGTAGCCGACGGCCGTCATATAGTTGAGCAGCGCATCGAACCACACGTAGGTCACGTGACCCTCGTCAAACGGGACCTGAATGCCCCAGTCAAAGCTCGTACGGCTCACGGAAAGGTCATTAAGGCCGCCCTCGACAAAGCTACGTACCTCGTTCATGCGGAACGCAGGCTCGACAAAGTCGGGGTGCTCGTCGTAAAGCTTGAGCAGCTTATCCTGGAAAGCGGAAAGCTTAAAGAAGTAGGACTCCTCCTGCACGCGCTCAAGCGGACGGTGGCAGTCGGGGCACAGGTGCTGGCCGACGCTGCCGTACTCCTCGTCGCCCTTCTGGACCTGCGTATCGGTAAAGTAGGTCTCGTCAGGCACGCAATACCAGCCGTCGTAGCTGCCCTTATACAGGTAGCCGGACTCCTTCATGCGCTCCCACAGGTACTGCACGGCATGGTGCTGGCGCGGCTCGGTGGTGCGGATGAAGTCATCATTGGAAATCTCGAGCTTGCTCCAAAGCTCCTTGAAGTGCGGAGCCTGGCTATCGGTCCACTCCTGCGGCGTCATGTTGTGCTTGGCTGCGGCCTCGGCGACCTTCTCGCCGTGCTCGTCCATGCCGGTCAGGAACTTGACGTTATAGCCGGCGGAGCGACGATAGCGAGCCTGAACGTCGGCGATGATGGTGGAATAAGCCGTGCCCAGGTGCGGATCGGCGTTGACGTAGTAGATGGGCGTCGTGATAAAGAACGAAGGCTTGCTTTGATCCATGGGGTTTGTCCTCCAGAAAAACGTTGCATACAGGGGATGATTCTAGCGCAAGGGCTGGATATCCTCCATCTATTGCATATCGAGCACCATGGCATAGACATCGCGCTTGCGGCGCGAATACTTCTGAGACAGGCGCTTGGCCACCGCAGAGGCGGGCTCCCCCTCCTCGAGCGCGGCGCGGATATCCTCGCGCAGGGCCTCGTCGGGATCCGCTGCCGCGGCGCCAACCGGCACGATACCGGCCTCCTCATCCTCGCTCGGCGGCGCGATGACCAGCGCAATCTCGCCCTTTACCTCGCCGCGAGCACGCAGCTCCTCGGCAAGCTGAGCAGCGGGCCCGCGCAAGACCTCCTCGTGCAGCTTGGTGAGTTCGCGGCAGACGGCAACCTCACGCTGGGGAAAGACCTCCGCCACGGCCTCGAGCGTCGCCACGATGCGATGTGGAGACTCGTAGAAGATGAGCGCGCCGGGCACCACGGCAAGGCGCTGCAGTCGGCGCACGCGGTCGCCGTGCTTGCGACCCAAAAAGCCTTCGAAGAAGAAATGCTCGCAGGGAATGCCGGACGAAACAAGCGCCGTGACGCAAGCAGAGGGCCCGGGAATAACTTCGACGGGCACATCGGCCTCACGCGCCGCCTCAACTAGCGCCTGGCCGGGATCGGACACGCTCGGCATGCCGGCGTCCGAGGCAAAGGCGAGGGTCTCCCCCGCCAGCAGACGGTCGACTAGGCCGGCGGCGCGGCTGGCGATCACATTCTCGTCGCAACGGACAAGCGGCTTGGAAATGCCCAGGTGCATCAGCAGCTTTGACGTCACACGCGTGTCTTCGCAGCAGATGGCATCGGCGGCGGCAAACGCCTCGCCAACGCGCGGGGACAGGTCGCCCAGGTTGCCGATGGGCGTGCCGACCACATAGAGTTTGCCCGTATGGGCGCTGTTTTGCGTCATATCAACCTATTCAATCATGCCGCGCTCGAGCGTACCGAGCGCCGCGCGGGCGTCCCATGCTGCAATGCGCTTCTCGGTCTTCCACGTTTGGAAGAACCAACCGGCAGCCGGCGCAAACGAAGCCAGCTGATTGGCGATAAACACGCGCTCGTAGGCATTGCGGCCCTCGGGCGTAACCGACGAGTTGGCAAAGATCGCCGCGCCCGACCATTCGCCCACCAGCACGGGGAACCCAGTCGAAATCGCTTCTTTGAGCTCGCGCTTGTTGCGCGAAATCGCCGTCGTCAGCCCGCGGGGGCTCGTGATATCGAGCGCATGCTCGTCACGGTAATGGTACAGGTGAAGGTCCATGTAGACGTTCTTATACTTGGCGTCGCGCATAAAATGCTTCCACTCGCTGGGATGCCCCGACGACGAGAAGACGACGATCTTATCCTCGGGCATATATGAACGGACGAGCTCATAGGCATCGCGATAGAAGTTGCGCAGGTAGTGCGCCGGAATGCCATCCGTCATGGTGAAGAGGCTCTTGCGGACACTCATCTGCGGCGTATCCAGCAGCTCAATGCCCAGCAGGCTCTCGGCCTCGCCGTAGCGATCGGCCAGGCGCTCGAGCACGTCGAGCGCAACATGACGGCCGTTGGTGGACGAATGCCACTCGGCAACAGCCTCTGGCGTGGCGGGCGAATCATTGGAATCGCCCTGGCCACCGGGCACAGTTGCTAGATCAAGCAGCACGCGGATGTCGTACTTGGCAGCCCACTCAATCGCACGGTCAATGTAGTCGACAACCGAGATGTAGGACGCATCGGACTCCTGCGAGCCAAAGGCATACCAGGGCACCGGCAGACGCACGGCATTGAGACCGATCTGCGCCATGCGACGGAAATCGTCCTCGCTCACAAACGTCTCGTAATGACGGCGCATGCGCTCGTTATAGGCGGCGGTGCCCATGGCCTCCTGCAGCTCGGCCGCGTTGGATGCACCGGTCGCCGCGTATAGCGACGGGGTCACCCAAGGCTCGGGAATAAACCAGCCAGAGAGATTAACGCCGAGTATCCTCTCCATCACTGCCCCCTTCGGATCGTGCAGGCCGAGCCTGCATCGTATTGCATAGGAAAAGTATCGTTTTGAGTATACCCGCGCGTGCGGACAGACGACCGAACGGTCTGTAAAGTGGCGCAAAAGCGGGAGGAATATCTGGGCGGGCCCGAGATGGCGCGCCGAGATGTACATATGCGCCGGAAGTAGGCGGCCGAAAAGCGCATCCCGTTCTGAGCGCGGGATCTGGGACGCAGTTTCCGCCAAAGACCGCAAAAGGAAAGCACATCCCATTCTGACGCCGGATTCCGGGTCGCGCTTTCCCAAGCGGCCTCAAAGCGGAAAACGCATCCCACTCTGAAGCCAAATTCCGGGACGCAATTTCCGCAGAGCCCTCAATAAAAGAAAAGGACCCCTTTGCAGAGGTCCTAGTCAATTCAAGGTGGCGGGGAAGGGAATCGAACCCCTGACACGAGGATTTTCAGTCCTCTGCTCTACCAACTGAGCTACCCAGCCATTTGAGGTGTGCCTTGTTTCAAGGCTTGATTAGTATAACCAAGGACGCGTTCCGGTCAACCGAGAATTTTAAAAAAGTTTTTGGGCACAGCCTCGGTTCTATAAATCGGCACGTCAGAGGCATCAGCCGGCAGCAAGAAGTTTTTCACTCAGAGCCGCACGGGCAAACTCACTTGGCGTCATCCCCTCGGCAGCCGCCCGTCGACGAATGGCCTCCTTCATTCCCAGAGGAATCTTGACCGACAGCGTTGCCGTCCCCTCACCTGAGAGCGGGGGCCGTCCATGCACGATCCCACCAACGGTGTGTTCGCCATCCGGAAACTCTCCGCGCTCGTACGACTCGCACCACGCGTCAATCATTTCATCCGTTACAACCTGACCATTAGCGGCCGTATACGTCTTGCCCATCATCGACCCCTTTGCCGAGCCTGTTCAATCTCCTGCCAAAATTTCTTCTGGACTGGAGACAAGGCATGAATGATAAGCCACCCACGGACAAGCTCGACCGCGACAAGCTCCACGCTTCGTCCGTCTGAGAGCCATCCAATTGCAAGCCATCTCGGCGGCTCGTCCTTCGGCTCGCGACGAATGCACTCAGTAACCGCAAGCCAAGCGCTAAGCACCTGCTTTTCCGTCAGGTGCTTTTTAGCGTTGGGATGGATCTCAACATCCATGCATCTTCTCCTCCATCTTACCCAATTTCGTATGACGAAAGTCCACTGTCGCCAATTCTTAAGCCGGCACGCGTTGGAGAGCAGGAGTCGAAACAATGATTGAAGGACGCTCTAGTACGGCCCAGGCGCCGAGGCAGGAGCACATGCGCCAAGGACGAACGTTTTCGTAGCGCGCGAGGATATTGCCGTCGCGATCGATGAAGGCGATGTCGATGGGATAGGCCATAAAACACGTATGGACCGAAGAGCAGCGTGGAAACGCCATGACGAGCGACAGGCCGTTGGCGGCAACCGGACGCCGTCCCAGCATGCCGCGCAGGCGCACGACAAACGACTCCGCCACCACAAACTCGGCCGGCGTCCAACCCAGCCTATTGAGTGCCCGCGCGTAGGCGATGTAGGACGAGACCGCGGTCACATGACCACCCCCGGATGCCATGGATCGACCGTCACCGCGCGCTCGTGCGACAACGTTGTCGGCGCCCCCAGCGGAACGCCAGCGATGCTGAGAGAAGTCGGCCACGGCTCATAGTGCATGGTGCAGGTGTAGGTCCTAAACGTACCGGATAGGGAGAGCAGGCCACCATCTGATGCCTTCGCGCCTTGCTCGCTCGACACTTCGATCTGCAAGTCATAGCCTTCCATGGCATTCAGAATTTGAGTCTGGACCGTCGCCGAGGCATCGGCAGAGCTTTCGTCGCCCTCCCCCTCCGACGCCACGGCATGCGCTAGCACGATGTCGGGCACCACGCGGTCGAAGCGCGCGACAGCGCCGGCAAAGATCATGACGTTGTACACGATGAGTGCCAGCACCAGCAAAACGGGCGTAACCACTGCCATCTCCACCGTCGCTTGGGCGCGCTCCTCGCGCAGACGCATGCGGATACTCATTACGACCCACCGCCCAGAGCGCCAACCAGCGTGGCGACATCGACGGTGAGCGGGATGGAACCGCCGCCGGGCAGAGGAATCTCCGCAAGTGTGAACACCGTACCGCTAATGGTGCGTTCGACTTGATATTCCAACGCCTCGCAAAGCGCCTTGGGATCGGTCACGCCCAACGGAATACTTCGCAGTTTGTCTTGCGCTTGAGAGAGACCCGCAATGTCAGACCCCGGACTCTTAATGACGTTGGCAGAATCGGTCAGCACCGGCTTTCGCAGGCGCAAGTCGCACGGTTCCAAACCCAGCGCCGCCACGGACGCCGAAACGGTATCGCCGAGCCACGATGCGATGGAGCCCAACGCGCCGCTGCCCCCTCCTAGGCCTTTAATCATCTCGTCCATAAGTTCGTCGGCCGAACCTTGAATATCACCGTATCCTACGAGCAGCCGTCCCCAAACATCCATGACGCCGTCGAGCACGCCGGCAACGCCGCCCGAGCGTTCCTTCAATGTCGAGAAAAATCGCGAAAGCACGTTGTTTTGCGCCGTCGCGTCATCGGGCGCCAGCACCGCGGCAGAGATAGCACCGCGATCGCCAAGCCTAACTGCCGTGTTAAACGAGGAGTTAAGTTGATCGGGGCTGGTAATATCACCCGAAACTGCAAATGCGACCACGCCGTTGCGTCCAGGTGGGGCGATACGCGGGCGCTCGCCGGAAAGCGCTTTAATGGCCTGGTCAAACGCATTGCCTGCACGGTCGGCCTCGTCCTCGGTCTGACGCTCGAGCTCGAACTCCTTGTTGCGGCATTCGACGTAGTCTTCCAGGGCCTCTTTGAACTTATCGAAGTGGTACTCGAAGCCCCTTTCGACAGAAGTCGTTGCAATCGCAACGTACCCTAAAGACGACACACCGAAATGGCATTCGCTACACGTTTCGTGACCGTCAAAATCTGCGACGGATGCCAGCCCACCCGGCTTTCCTTTTTTGTAATTTGGACAGTCAGTCCCATAATGCAAATAGGTAACTTTATCTACTTCACTCGTGGGCCAACACGCATCGGTATAGAGTTCAGTCGCCCGCGCCTCATCTGGATTTCGCGGAAGGAAAGGGGTGTGGGCGGAAACTTTGCCGTCCTTTTCAGTTATATATGCCCGCTCGACTTCTTCGCTCGCATAAGCGAAGAACACCTTTCGTGCAGCAGAATCTGCCTGTTTTTCCGGACCCTCGCCAAGCGGTTTCTCATTTGCCAGGCGCTGGCGATAGTAGGCCTTCGCGCGATCGAGCGCCACTTGCGGTTCCCACGTAACGCTCGAAGCGTAATGTGGATTTTGAGCACCAGAGAGATCCGTTAGGCTTTTCGCACGCTCCCACATACACGAGTACTTGCCAATCGAACTCTCGTCCGACCCGCCACAATCCGCCAGCCAAGCGCGCTCTTTAGCCTTCGCCGTGTCCTCAGAAGCCTTCCGCAGCTCCTCGGCCGCACGCTCTAAATCATCTGATGTGTCTTTAATGGTATCGGTCGAGATCTCTGACCCTTTGAGCGCAGCGAAGTCCGACTCGGATGTCCTGGGCACGGCAAGCGCCGTACCGGTATAGGTCACGCTATCGGTATCCTGCGCCGACACCGCCTGCGTGGCACGCGCGGCGATCAGATACGGCAGAGCCGTCTCGATTTTCTGTAAGCCTTCCGATGCGCTTTTGGCAAACTTGTTGCGCGTTTTAATGATCTCAATCCCGGTGTCGACCATATTGCCGGCAACTGGTTCGGCACCCGGGATGAGGATGGCGACCAGGCCCGTCCCGATTGTGGCAAACCCCGCCAGCCCCAGACTCAAGATGCTCGCATCAACCACCGTGGCAGCCGTGTGATAGGACGACACTACGTTGGCACCCGCCAGCGCGCCGCTATCGGCCGCCACCTGGGTATCCCCGGCACGCGACATGCTCCATATCGCCGCGGTCGACGAAAACAACAACGTGAGCACCACTAGGATGACCACGGCAGAAGAAAGCGTGGTGTAGGCACCGTCTTCGATAAACAGGTCGACACCGGCACGGCCCATAAAGCCGCCTCGCTTGCGATGGCAGCTCGGACGGCGCGTCAAAACGCATCTAGACCAGAAACGCTTAATCCCATGCAGCAATCCACGAATCATAATCTCCCTCCAGCCATTCGGGACGCGATTGATACGAGACATCGACCTTGAGCTCAACGTAGCCGCCCTCGGCGGTACCACCCATAGCCCGCGCAAACGCACCGATCACAGGCAACGGCTTGACCTTGCCGGAAACGGACACGGCCGAGACGCCACCCGCACCGGCCCGGCCAAGCTCGATATCCCACGACAACGGCCCGCCGGCATGAAAGATCGAAACGTTGGGCACTGCGGCAAGCCGGCGGCGGGTGAACTCCTTAAGATCGTCGTCCTCCGCCGTCGTCGTGGTCATGAGCCGCGCGGTCTCGGCGGCGGCAGACTCCATGACCGCGCGCGTATAAAGCAGGCACACCGGTTGCAGTGCGAGAAGGATGAGCGTCAGAAACGTCGGCAGCAAAAAAGCGGCCTCGACCGTAGACTGCGCCCGGTCCTCACGCGCGATATCAATACAACGCGATGTCCTTAGCACCCGCAGCGGCGTCGATAACCGACGTCGAGGCAACGCCATGGGATGCCGCCCGCTCAACCAGCGCCGCCAAGCGCCCATCGGTGCCAGCACGCCAAAGCCCCGCGATCGCCAGCACGATCGATAACAGCGCCACCGTGACGATGGCGTATTCCACAGTCGCTTGGGCAACCTCTTCACGCAGAACGCCATGCATTTCACGATCCCTCCTTTGAGCTTATTGTTTGCGGGACCAAGCGCACGGCGCGCAGACGACACGAAGCATCGCCAGTATCCGCGGCAACCGTCACCATATCGACCCAGCCGCGCCCATCGCGCACGATGGCGCCCCATACGTTGCCCTTAATATCGAGATAGCCGCTCAGGGCGAGCTGGGACGTTGGCACCTCGCGGTAGGCGCGTAACATATCCGCCGCTGCCTCGGTCATCGGTCGGTCCTCGGACCATGCAAGCCGGACCGCAATCGCGTTGTCCTCAGGCAAATCCGTCGCAGTGCCAGACCGCTTGTCGAGCGTCCGCAGAAAGGTTTGCGCCGTGACAGCGACATCCGAATCGTCCGCATCTCGCATCTCATCTTTTTGAGACGCCACCGCCGAATCTGAGCCCGAATCGAAGGCGGCCCCAGGACGCTGCTGCCGCGCGGCGTTAAGCCCCCAAAGCACCGCCGCTATCGCCACGGTCAGGCAAGCAAACACCAGCAGCACCCCGATGGGGCGCTCGCCCTCTACAGGCTGTTGATGCCCTCGCTGATCGCATCCCATAGCTCTTTAACCTTGCCCTTAAATGCGACGATGGCGATAATCGCGATCACCACGAGCACGCCGACCAAGATGGCATACTCGGTGGTACCCTGTGCACTCTCCTCCTGCAGTAGCTCCTTGGCGCGTTGACGAACATGTGCCGCCCGGCAAAACGCCCAGCCCTGGACCTTGCCAGCAGCGTCAGTCATCGTGTTCATGTATTCCTCCCTACATCATCCCGCCTGCTCCCAGCAGCGGGCCCAATATGGACAGAAGCAACGCCGGCAAGATGAGCGTGCCGGTGGGAATCAGCAGCTTGACGGGCGCACGCTCAATCTCGCGCTCGACCGCAGCGCGATGAGCCGCACGGATCTCGCGACTTTGAGCGGCCAGCGTCTCGGCAAGTGGGGCACCCAGGGCGAGCGCCTGCCCCACCGTGATGGCAAAGGTCTCGAGCGCTCGCACGTCCAGGTCGCGCGCGGCGGCCAACAACTCGTCCTCACGCGTGCCCACGCCCACCTGCCACGCCATGCAGGCCCGCTCAAGGCGAAGAGCCAGCACTGACCGGCGGTTGGCGCAGAAAATCTCAAGCGCCGCATCAAACGAAAGACCGGCCGAAAGACCCAAGCGCACAACATCGATCATCTCGGACACTTCGCCGAGCGACACTCGCGCCGGGCCGCCCACTCCAACCGCGCCCTTCACTCGCGCGGTCAGGGCATCGACCACTGAGCGACCCGCGGCAGCGACCAGCACCGCCTCGCGCTTGCAGGCCCCTGCGATCTTGCGTGCATCCGCCCGATCCAAACCCGTCGCGACAAATACACTCAGGGCGCACAGGCAAGCCGCAACTGCAACCGGGGCGCTCATAGCTCCACCCGCATAATGCGTCGGATAACCACCAGGGCAACGGCATTGAGGGCAAGACCCAGCACCACAGCGCCCACGCCGGCAGGCGTCGCAAGACCGCGACGAAAATCTGCCGAAAGCAGCGCCAACACCGCGCACATGCCCGCCGGCATCGCCGCGACCATATGCGCAGACATGCGAGCCTGCGACGTCTTGACATCCAGGCGGCGCTTGAGCTCAATGCGCTCCCCCACCATGCTCGACGCCTCGGACAGTAAGTCGGCAAGCGGAGCACCGGTGCGCTGAGACACCTTAAGCGCCAAGGTCACAAGCGAAAGGCCGGGAGCGTCGATGCGCACGAGCAAGTCATCGAGCGCGTCGGTCGCCGAGATACCGCAATCGATCGCCGCCGCCACCCGCAAAAACTCGGTATGCACCGGTTCTTGCGCATGAGCGCCCACAAAGCGCATGCCCTGGGCCAGCGAATGTCCCGAGGCAAGCGACATGGAAAGTGCGGTAAACGCCTCGGGCATTGCCTCTTCTGCATCGTGTTGCTCGCGCCGGCTCTCAAAGCCATCCCGAGCGGCGCCAGCGGCAATCGGAGCAACAAGTCCCAAGGCAAACCCGAGGGGCGATAACGACACCATCGTTAGTAAAACGCAGCAGACACCGCTCGATAGCAGTAGAAACGCCAAACGCCCCGAAGCATCTTCGATCACGAGGCCAAGGCGATGCGCCGGAGCCAGCGATGTCCACGAACGGGCGATCTTTTCCAGCAGATCGTTTTCCACCAGCTCACGCGGCAGCCTCTCTGCCACCGTCTCGAGCGCCTGACGCGCCAGCTCCGCCGGCGGCACCTGCGGCACACGAGGTTCCGCCCCGCACGCCGTCGCAACAGAAAACCCTGCCAAACCCCCTACGACGAGGGGCACAGCGACCTCCATTCGTCCACCTCCTCTTGTGTGAGCGTCCCCGACCGCAGGCCTTCTGCGATAAACGGCGGCTCGCGGTCAAGCGTCCAGGTGCGCTCGGCGGCATCGAAAGTCACATAGCGCTCGAGCTCTACGCCGCCCGACGCGGCGCGACGCACCCCCGAATACGAGGAGACGAAACGCCTGCCATCGGCGTGGCGCTCGGACATCACGATGCCGTCGAGCGCCATGGCAATCTGCTCCTCGATGAGCTCGCTCGGCAGATCGATGCCATAACGTGCAAGCAATGTCAGACGCACCACGGTCTCCTGTTCTGAACCCGCATGAAGTGTGGTGAGCGACCCGTCGTGGCCCGTGTTCATGGCCTGCAACATGTCGCAGCACTCGGCACCACGCACCTCGCCCACCACGATGCGGTCGGGGCGCATGCGCAGGGCATTAGTTACTAGGTCGCGAATCGTCACCGCACCCTCACCCTCAATTGAAGCCTCGCGCGCCTCTAGGCGCACCACGTGCGGATGATGCGCAAACTTGAGCTCGGCAGAGTCCTCGATCGTCACGATGCGCTCGCCGGTGGAAATCTCGCATGACAACGCGTTGAGCAGGGTGGTCTTACCAGATCCCGTGCCTCCCGCAACCGCCAGGTCCTGTCGCAGCGACACCGCGCACGACAGCAGCTGCGCATACCAAAGCGGCAGCGACCCCAGCCCCACAAGCTCGTCCAGTGAGCAGATGCGGTCCGAGAACTTTCGGATGGTGAGAATCGGTCCGTCAATCGCCACAGGCGGAATCACCGCGTTGACGCGATAGCCCGTTTTGAGGCGGGCGTTGACGATGGGGCTGCGTTCGTCGATACGGCGGCCAAGTGGCGAGATGATGCGGTCGATAAGCACACGGATCTGCTCATCATCCTCAAACGCATGCTCGATGGGGTACAAGACGCCACCACGTTCAAAGAAAGCCGAGCGGCAGCCGTTGATCATGATCTCGGTAACGGTGTCGTCCTCGATGAGCGGCTGCAACGGCCCCAAGCCCACCACGTCATCCAAAATCTCGTCGATGATGGTCTCGCGCTCGGGCGTCGCGAGATCGGTCGGTTCCTCAACATTGAGCGCCGCCTCCACCGCGGGACGCAATTCCGAGCGGGCAAGTGCCGGGTCGATATAGGCGCTGATACGCGCCACTTCGTCGTAACCCATGCGGTCCATCACGGCGCGCTTGGTGCGTCGTTTCACCGCGCGGCGACGCCCCGCATCTACAGGCGCTGCCGCCGCTGCAGCGCCGGCAGCCTTAATCCTCGTTTGCAGACTCATCGCTGATCACCCTCGCGCGACCAGGGAAGGCGGATACGCGGGCGCTCGGTACGCGTTGCACGGTCGGCGACCATATCGCTCCAAGGGCCGACGGCGCACCCCAGTTCCACGAGCATCTCGCGCGTAGCCTCGCGCACGCTGGTCGCAAAAGCGCTGGTCTGCCCCACTGCCTCGTCAGCGCGTCCAAACGCCATGAGCGCGGCGAGATCCTGCCCGCCATCGGCGATATGAATCTTGGAGCTCAACGCACAGGCAATCTCAAAGCGCATGGCGACGTCCTCGTCTGCCCCGCGCGCACCGAACCGGTTGAACACGGCGCTCATGCGCGTGCGCGGCACACCTACTCGACTTGCCAGTTCAATGACGCGCGACGCCGATGTCGCGGACGACACCGCCGCATCGCCAACGACCAGGCAACGGTCGCTCGCCGCCACCGCAGCCGCCACGGCATCGCCCCAAAAGACCGAGGTATCGATAAAGACCACGTCGGATTCGCGACGCAGGACATCGAGCAGCAGCTCCACCGGACGTGCCATGAGCTCAGCTTGCTCGGGCGCCGCGACGGGACCCCAGAGCGTAACGCCCGGGGCGACGCGCATCGATGCGGCCACGATATCCGGCTCGGTGAGCGTGCCCGCCGCCGACGGCTCGATAAGTGCCGCCATATCGTGCGGAGCATCGACGCCTAACAAGTCGTAAAGGTTTCCAAACATCAGGTCCAGGTCGAGCACGGCGGCACGCAAGCCCAACAGCGACGATGTGTGTGCCATGGTGGCAACGATCGTCGACTTGCCGCAACCGCCCGAACCCGAAATGGCGCAGATGACCGGAGCTCGATGCGGCGAAGCGGCAGCGTCTGCCGGCGGCATCGGAGGCGGCGGGGCGGGCGTCGGTGACAGCGTCCCCGTCTCCCCCGCCGCAACTACACGCTGCGTCCAAGCCGGCATGGCGGCTTGTTCGGTCTGCGAGGCAGGCTCGTTCTGCGCAATCTGCTCATGCTGCATCAGCGACAACTCGCCGCACCCGGCAAAGCCCTCAACTTCGTCGAGTTCATCCGCCAGATTCACGCCGCGCACGTATCCCATATCTACAGCCGGGGAGTCGCCAGCATGCTGCGCCGGTCCTCCAGCGTCATCGTATACAAGGGGGTTCCGGGGGCGCCGACCATGCTCGGCTTCCGCTTTTCCATAATCATCAACACGCGGGCCTCTTGTAGCGCGAGGCGCCCCGGGTTCCCTATCAACAAAAGCATCGGGCTCAATCGTCATGCGCCGATCGGAATCAACCGCTCCCTCGCCCGCTCGCCCGTTGCCGCATATACTGTGCGCAGCGATGACCTCGGTCGCCCCTGCGCGAAACAGCCCCTCGATATCCGACGGATCGAGTGCTTCTATCAACACGACCACGCGACTCACGCGGCCTTCGGCCGTCAGGCGCGCAACAGTCTTGCGCACATCTTCGGTATCAAACAGAGACGCCGCGATGATGGCAGCTCCGCGGCGCGACGGAAACGCCCGCGCCATGGAAACCAGCCCGTCCAGGTCACCCACGCGAAGCACCTGTGCACCCGTATCACGGCCCTCGACTTCCCGCTGAAACAGCCCGTAATCGCCGCACGCGCAGCACGCAAGCCAGATCGCCTTCATCACTCGTCGCCTCCGCTCTTTTTGCCGCGCGCCGTGGCGGGAATCGTCAAGCTGACCGTTCCCTTGCCCGAGGCTCCCAGCAGTTCCTTGACGTCTTCGGGGTCAGCCGCCAGCGTCACCCATTCGATCTTGCCCTCGCGCGTGGCACCGGAATCCTCACTGGTATCGATCACGTACGCGCCGCACAGTCGATCGGTTACGCCGTCTTTTTGCACATACACATCCACGTAGCTGCCCACGCCCGTGGCACCGCCGACCGAGTGCTCGGCATCGACCGCCACCGAAACGGCGACCTTGCCCTTAGGCACCTCGAGCTTGTGGCTCTCGGCCTTGGTGTAGACATTGCAGATCACGGCGTTTTTGGGAATACGCGAAGTCGTCACGTCGCCGCGCACCTGGCGCAGCTCGGTCGCCGCGTCACGCGGCAGCAGACTCGTCAGCCATTCCTGGGTTATGACATTGGTCTCATCGAGGGTCTCGCCCACATCGATATCGCGCGCCGCGACGCATACCTCGGCGCGATCGCCACCGTACTTGGCCAAGGTCTCAGCCTGGACCTGTTCGGCTTGCGAGCGAATCGACGAGCCGTAAACCATGCAGAGCAGCGCAGCGAGCACGCCCGCGACCAGACTGATGGCGATGCGCTTGCTCTTGTTCACGGCCGCTCCTCTCATGGCAGTGCCGGGCGAATGCCCGTACCACCATTGTCTGGGTGGTCAGAGTGCAAAGCGGCGCAATCGCGATCTCGGTTTTCGATGTCAAACCAATCGCTGACCAAAAACTAACCAGCCCGTCAAGCTCGTGGCAAGGTTTTGGTCAGCACGTCAGCAAACTGCATGTTTCGAGGCTTTTTCGCAGCAAAAAAGCCGTCTCCCGAACAGTTGGAAGACGGCTGTCATAGGAAAAATCAATTACAGGTGGACATCGGGATCGAGCATTTGAGCACTCACGCGCATGGATGACGCCAGGTTTTGGAACGTTTCCAAACGCAGGCTGTCGATCTGCCCGGCGTCCTCGGCCTCGCGAACGGCACAACCCGGCTCATGGGTATGCGTGCAATCGCCAAACCGGCACGCGCGCGATGCCTCGACAATCTCGGGGAAGGCGCGCGCCAGACCCCGCTCGTGACCCACGAGCGGTAAGCTGCGCAGGCCCGGGGCATCGGCGATCACGCCGGCGTCGCCCGGCAGTGCCACCATCACGCGCGCGACGGTAGTGTGACGGCCCTGGTCGTCGCGTTCGCGCACACCGCCAGTCGCCAACGTATCGTGGCCCAGCAGCGCATTGAGCAGCGTCGACTTGCCGGCACCCGACTCGCCCAGAATCATGGCGCAGCTCCCGGCAGGCACGCAGGAACGAACCTCGTCCAGGCCGCGCCCCTCGGCAGAGGACGTCACGATCACGCGCACGTCCGGACCCACCAGGCGGCGCACGCGGTCCAGATCGCGCTCGAGCTCCTCGGCATCGCAGCGATCAGCTTTGGTGAGCACCACCACCGGTTCGGCATCGCAGTCGAGCGCCAACACCAGCGAGCGCGCCACGCGGTCGAGCAGCACCTCACCGGCACCGAGCGCCTGCACGATTAGCACGCAATCCACGTTGGAGCAGAGCACCTGACGCTCTCCGCGGGCACGGCCGCGCCAACGCTCAAAGCTCGTACGGCGCGGCAGCACGCACTCAATCACGCCCATATCGTGCCCGGGAGCGCGGCGCACCGCCACACGGTCGCCCACGGCAGGCAGCAGGACCTCGTCCTCGCCGCGCGACTTGGCAAACCCCACGGCATGCTCGGCGCGGAAGGTGTCGTCGGCAGTCGCCACCAGCGGAAACCCGCGATCCAAGCGCACCACGGCGCCAAGCTGCATCTGCTCGGGCTCCTCGGTATGTGCGCAAAAGTCGTCAAATGCCGCCTGCTGAGCTTCATCGACCGGCAGGTCATCGAACGCCGGAACATCCTGCAGCGCGTCAAGTCCCGGCACGTTTGCCAGCAGCTCCTCGGCAGACGCGGGGGCTTCGGTCGCGAGCTTCCGACGACGATCGCGCTTAGCCCGCGCCCCCGTCGTCTTTTTCTTCGCCTTAGCCTTCGCCTTGCCCACAAGCGCCTCCCAGCACCATAAATCACAACTGAGCAGGTATTTTAAATCAAAAAGAGCTGGCCGGGCAAAGCCCGACCAGCTCACAAACTTTTCCTCAGCTTACGGTCCCGAGAGGTCATCCGAAGGCCCGCCCGCCGGGAGGGGTTTCTTCTGAGCGATCCCGCAGCGCGAAGCGCGAGGACCAGCGAAGAAGAAACCCCGCAGGCGGTCGGGCCGGTGGGAAGGATGGCCTTTCGACCTACTCCTTCTCGACCGCGCGCATGATCGCCTTGTAGATCTCCATCAGCGGGATGATCAGGAAGGCCAGGCCCAGCGCGGCAAGAACGCCCTTGAGCTCAAGCGTCACGGGGCCAAAGAACATCTCGGCAAGCGTCGGCTGCACGGTCACGATCACCGTCAGCACCAGTGCCAGCGCGGCAGAAGCCCACAGCCACTTGTTCTGCTTCTTCATGGTGAACAGCGACGCACGACGGCTGCGCATATTGAAGCAGTGGAAAATCTCGACCATGTTGAGCGTGATGAACGCCATCATCACGCCTTCCTCGTCGGCATTGCCGGCGATCATATCGACGATGTGGATGTAGCCCATGTCAAAGTACACGCCCACAAAGAAGCTCGCCAGCACCAGCACGGTGATGATCAGACCCTGGACCACGCAGTCCAGGCCCATGTGACCGGCAAAGACACCGTCCTTGGCGTTGCGCGGCTTGCGCTTCATGATGTCGCCCTCGGCGTCCTCCATGCCCAGCGCGAGCGCGGGGAAGCAGTCGGTGACCAGGTTCACCCACAGCAGCTGCACCGGCTGGAAGATGGTAAAGCCGATGAGCGTGGCGATAAACACCGAGAACACCTCGGCAAGGTTGGCCGAAAGCAGGAACTGGATGACCTTGCGGATGTTGTCGTAGATGCGACGGCCCTCTTCGCAGGCACCGATGATGGTGGCGAAGTTGTCGTCGGCAAGCACCATGTCGGCAACGTTCTTGGTGACGTCGGTGCCGGTGATGCCCATACCGACGCCGATGTCGGCGCGCTTGATGGACGGGGCGTCGTTGACGCCGTCGCCGGTCATGGCGACGATCTGGTCGCGCGACTTCCAGGCCTCGACGATGCGCGTCTTGTGCTCGGGCTGGACGCGGGCGTACACGCCGTAGTCCTCGATGTGCGCGTCGAGCTCCTCGTCGCTCATGCGGTCGAGGTCGGCACCGGTAATGGCATGGCTGCGATCGGTGACGATTCCCAGCTGCTTGGCAATGGCCACGGCGGTGTCGATATGGTCGCCCGTGATCATGACGGTGCGAATACCGGCGTCGTGGGCCTCGCGGATGGCGTCGGAGACCTCGGGGCGGACAGGGTCAATCATGCCGGACAGGCCGCAGAAGACCAGGTCGTGCTCGAGCGCAGCGGGGCTGCAGTCGCTCGGGACCTCGGTGTAGGTGCGGCTTGCCAGCGCCAGCACGCGCAGGGCCTCGTCGGCCATGGCCTTGTTGGCGGCCACGAGCTCGGCGCGACGCTCCTCGGTCAGCGGAACGACCCTGTCGCCGTCGTAGATATGGGTGCACAGGCCGATCACCACGTCGGGCGCGCCCTTGGTGTACTGCTCATACTCGCCGTCCAGGGTCTCGACGACCACGGACATCATCTTACGGCCCGAGTCGAACGGGGCCTCGCCCACGCGCGGGTGCTCGGCAGTCAGGCCAGTAAGACCAGCCTTGCCGGCATCGTTGACGAGCGCGCACTCAGTCGGCTCACCAACGGCCTCGCCCAGGTCCTCGTCCCACTGGGCATCGGAGCACAGCGCCATACCGGCCAGGAACTTCTCCTTAGGCGCAGCGAGCTCGTGCTTGACGACGGTCATCTTGTTTTGGGTAAGGGTACCGGTCTTGTCGGAGCAGATGGTCTGCGTGCAGCCAAGGGTCTCGACGGCAGAGAGCTTGCGGATAATCGCCTGGCGCTTGGCCATTTTGGTCACGCCGAGCGAAAGCACGATAGTCACGACGGCAACCAGACCCTCAGGGATGGCGGCGACGGCAAGCGAGACAGCGACCATAAAGGTATCGAGCAGCGCGGTCGGGTCGGTGAGAACGTTGCCCACGCCGTGGCGGATGATGTCGACGCCAAAGATAACGACGCAGATGACGATAACCATGATAGTGAGGATGCGGCTGAGCTCGGCAAGCTTCACCTGCAGCGGCGTGAGCTCTTCCTTGGCCTCGGCCAGGGCGCCGGCGATCTTACCCATCTCGGTGTTCATACCGGTACCGACTACGACGGCGCGGCCACGGCCGTACACCACGGTGGAGCCCATGTAGCACATGTTCTTGCGGTCGCCGAGCGGCACGTCGTCGGTGCCGGCGGCGAGCTCGATCACGTTGGCATGCTTCTCGACGGGCACGGACTCGCCGGTAAGGGCGGCCTCCTCGATCTTCATCGTGGCGCTCTCGAGCACGCGGCAGTCGGCCGGGACGGAGTCGCCCGCCTCGAGCATGATCACGTCACCGGGCACGAGCTCGGCGCTCGGCAGGTGCACGAGCTTGCCGTCGCGCAGCACCTTGGACTGCGCCGCGCTCATCTCCTGCAGGGCCTCGAGAGCCTCCTCGCTTTTAGCCTCCTGGACCACGCCCAGCACCGAGTTGACGATAACGACGAACATGATGATGGCGACATCGGCAAAGTCCGCCTCGCCCTTGACCATGCCCGTGAGCGCGCTGATGACGGCGGCAACGATCAGCATGATGACCATGGGGTCGGCCATCTGCTCAAAGAAGCGCTTCCACAGCGGCGTCTTCTCGGCTTCCTCGAGCTTGTTAGGGCCTGTCTTAGCGAGGCGCGACGACGCCTCGTCGTCGCTCAGGCCGAGGTTCTCATCGACACCTTGGTCGCTGAGCACCTCCGCCGCGGCGGACAGGTATTCCTTTTGCATATAGAGTCCCCTCCTGGGATTCGGGCCACTCAGCAGATTGATGCCCGATCATAATTCCCAGGAGAAGGGCAAGGGCTCATCAAGGCTGCCGTGCTGAGCGGCAGTTGATAGTGGAGCTATGGTACCCCAAAGCAACGCGTCTAGCCAAAACAATCCATTTGGAAATATGGTCCATAAGCAACGGTGCAGACCGTGTGATGCTCAATACTGATAAAACGTTTTTTCTTCGGCGCATCATCAAATTGAAATATCGCCCAGATAGCAGCGGTTAGAACGGTTGGTAAAGTTTTTGCATATACCGTTTTTCCGCAAAAAATGAACTTCTAATTCGGCATACGGTCGATTTTTGGGGGTATTCGGACGCCATTTCGTTATAATCAACTCGGTTTTATTTCTTATGGTTTATCTATCAGCGCAAGACGATGTCAGATGGAGGTCTGAATGTACAAGCGCACCAAGATTGTATGCACCATGGGTCCCGCCTGCGATAGCGACGAGACCATCCGCGAGATGATCAAGGCGGGCATGAACGTCGCCCGTTTTAACTTCTCGCACGGCTCCTACGACGAGCACCACGGTCGCATCGAGCGCGTCCGTCGTATTTCCAAGGAGCTCGGTATGCCCGTCGGCATCCTGCTCGACACCAAGGGCCCCGAGGTCCGCACCGGCCTTCTGGTCGACGGCAAGAAGGTTGCCGTCAAGACCGGCGACAAGATCGTCGTCACCGCTCAGCCCACGACCGAGGATTTCCACGGCACCTCTGAGCACATCTCCCTCGACTACCTGGCTCTGCCCTCCGAGGTCGAGAAGGGCTCCCTCATCCTGATCGATGACGGCCTGGTTGCCCTCGAGGTCGAGTCCGTCGACGGCCAGGACATGACCTGCGTCGTTAAGAACGACGGCCTGATCGGCGAGCGCAAGGGCGTCAACATGCCCAACGTCAACATCTCGCTGCCCGCCATCACCGAGCGCGATCGTCAGGACATCCTCTTTGGCCTGACCGAGAACATCGACTACATCGCCGCTTCCTTCATCCGCGACGGCGAGTCCGTCCGCGGCATCCGCGAGCTTTGCCGCGAGAACGGCGGCGAGCACGTGACGATCTTCCCGAAGATCGAGTGCGCCCTGGGCGTCGAGAACTTCGACGAGATCCTCGAGGCTTCCGACGGCATCATGGTCGCCCGTGGCGACCTGGGCATCGAGATCAAGCCCGAGCTCGTTCCGCACATCCAGAAGGAGATCATCGCCAAGTGCAACGCGGCCTACAAGCCCGTTATCACCGCTACGCAGATGCTCGACTCCATGCAGCAGAACCCGCGCCCGACGCGCGCCGAGGTTGCCGACGTTGCTAACGCCATTTACGACGGCACCGACGCCGTTATGCTGTCCGGCGAGTCCGCTGCCGGTAAGTACCCGGTCGAGGCCGTCAAGATGCAGGCCAGCATTGCTCTCGAGACCGAGAAGTACCTCCCGGCTCACGCTCCGCTCGAGGTTCCGGCTGACGCTCACGGCACCCGCGTTGTCAACAACGTTGTGGGTATGTCCGCTGTGAACATGGCCACCACCGTTGGCGCCAAGTGCATCACCGTGCCGACGACCACCGGCCGTACTGCTCGCCTGATCTCGCACTTCCGTCCCAACATGCCGATCTGCGCGTTCTCCCGCCACGAGTGGGCCGTCCAGCAGATGATCATGTACTGGGGCGTTATCCCGCACCAGGCCGAGATTACCCAGGGCACCGTCAACGGCACGATCGTCAAGGCGATCGAGACCGCTAAGGAGCTCGGCTACGTCGAGGCCGGCGACCTGACCGTCGCCACCGCTGGCGATCCCCGCATGAGCGTCCAGCTCGAGGACAAGGTCTCCTCGACCAACGTCGCTTACGTCGCTCAGGTGCGCTAAGTCGTACTTGCAAGCACACTTGCATCGCAAAGGGCCCGGAAGGCGAAGCCTTCCGGGCCCTTTTTCTGTGCCAATGCCGGCGCACGGCAAAACACACACTCATTTCTTTACCAAAAGCGCGAAATCCACCCTTCGAGACCCAATGAATAAAGTCCCAAGCGCTAAAAGTGTTCGCCCGGTGGCAAACCCACACCTTAACCGACGCTGCTAAATCGTTTTAGCAAGAGCCGGATTGACCTGCTTTTCGGAAGTATGCGGCAAATTCTGATACCTCCGAGCACACCCCGTTTTTTCGCAACAAAATGCCTGATAAACTAGCCTCAAAAGCCAGGTCTGCTCACAAGGTTTAGATTTTGCCGCATACTTCCGAATTGACACTGGCATCGCACGGTCCAAAAGCATATTTCGACCAGGAGGACGTCATGGACCTGACGCTATGCGGTCAATCCGCTTTTTACTATCACCGTATCCCGCCACAGATATTAGGCCTTTACCCTGCCATTAGCCTTGGCAATATGGATCGCAGATGTTGCGGCCTCGGAAGTCATGCAGTTGTAAAAGACCTGCTTCACGCACCGCTTCACAGGATTGTATTCACTCGGGCACAATCCGGGTCGCGAAGCCTGTTTAAATCGCACCTCCTGACCCAAGAGCCGCCTCCCGGGTCGTTTAGGCAAACCGAGCATGGGTTTGATGTCACATCGCCCGAGTTCACACTGCTCAACCTTGCTACGCAGGTCTCACGCAACCAGCTGCTTATGGCGTGTTATGAGATGTGCAGCTCGTTTGCTGTGTATACACCCTGCAAACGAGCGCAACGGCAACTTGATGAAGCTATTTCGCTTAAGCTCATTCCACCCAACTGCGGCTGGGAGCGGGTTATCGACGTCAACGGCAAGGATACCAACCTGTGGAAGCGCACGCCGCTTCTTTCCGCAGCGGATATCGCCGCGTTCGCCAAGCAGGCCGCAGGCCTGCGCGGTGTTAAGCAGCTCCGCTGGGCCGCCGAACGCATGACAGGACAGACCGCCTCGCCCTTCGAAGTACAGACCTCCATGCTTATCTCGCTCCCCCGCGACGAGGGCGGCATGGGCATCAACATCGCAAACAACGTGCGCATCCCACTCAGCGACGCCGCGCGCTCGCTGTATGACAAAACCTGCTGCTACGCCGATATCCTCATCGAAAGCGCCACCGACAGCATGGGTGTCATCCTTGAATGCCAAGGCCGCTCCGCCCACGACAGCGAAGCCGCGAGCCTCTCCGATGCCGAGCGCGCCACCGCGCTCACAAGCATGGACTACGACGTCATCCAAATTACCTTTGGCCAGATTAAGGATAAGAAGAGCTTCGACCACATAGCCGAGCTCATCCATAAAAAGGCTGGACTTTCCTACACCCCAAAGACCAAACAGGAGCGCGCCGCCGAAGTCACCCTGCGGCAAGAGCTACTTGTCAATTGGGTTGAGCTATTCACCGCCAAGCCGGCCAGCTAGCAGCTAGCAATCAGGGGAAGCGCAGGCATATCGGGCGATTCGACGCGAGCCGCAAATCCCGCCTCGGTTAGCTCGATGACCTCGGTAAACGTTGTATCGAAAAACTCCTCGGTTAGCAGGCGATACGGCGGATGATCGGACTCGCCGGGGTTTTCGCGTACAATCTCGTGCATAACGCCGATGGTCTTGAGCACATACTCCTTATGGATGGGATACTGACCAAAACGGGTCGCCGCAGTATACAGGCGATCGGTCGCGCGCGGTATCGAAACGATGCCGAGTGTCTTGCCAAACCAGTCAAAGTCGCCTTGCTTTTTAATGCGGAATTCCTCGCACGGCTTGCCGCCGTGCGCCTCCAGGTACTGATTCACACGCGTATTCCATACGGTATCGGCCACCAGATGCGACCAAACGCCCAGCGTCAGATCGAGCAGCGACTGCGCCACGTCATCGGGCGCGAGCGAAAGCTCGCTAGCACCGGGACCGGCGACCGGCTCGGCGTCCTTGTAACGTTGGGGATAATGCACGCGATTCAGTCGCTCGCGCTCCTCGACAATCGAGGTAGCCGCGGCTGGCGCACCGGTGGGCGAACTTTTAAGCAACGGTGCCACATAGGTATCCCAGAACTCATGCTCACGAGGCTTAGGGATAGGCTCGGGCTTTGCAAAGTGCGTAATGCGGTACGGGATGGGATCGGCGATGCCAGGGACCATATAGCCCACGAAGATATCCGGAACCACGCAGCCAAACAAAAAGGCATTGCGGTCGCGCACGCTATTGGCAAGTGCACCGGTGCGCTCCAGCAAACGCTCCGTCTGAGCGATATGAATGTTCCAACTTGGCATAGCCACCCCCATAAAAAACCTGGATAACTATACCATCACGGCAAAGCCGCGCGGGCGGCTACGCACGCTCTACGCAGCAACTAGTCCGTAGTACCGCTTTCGGTTCCATACGACGGCGAAGGCGCCTCGACCACATGGTGATATCGATCGATATAGATTGCACGGGCACCCAGGCGTCGCACCAAATCCTGGTGATGCGTGCTCATCAAGACCGTCTTACCCGCCGCGACGTAGGCCAGCAAGAAGTTGACCACGATGTCGCATGAATCCTCGTCGAGCCCATTGGTGGGCTCATCGAGCACTAGGATATCGGGGTTCATCGATACAACTGCCGCCAGCGCCACACGCTTCTTTTGCCCGCCCGAGAGCTGATAGGGAGAGGCGTCGGCAAGGTCGGCAACCTGGAACAGCCCCATGGCATCGCGCACGCGGCGCTCGAGCTCGTCTGCCGGCAGCCCCATCTGCGCGGGACCAAAAGCAACTTCCTCGTCCACCGTGGCGCAGAACAGCTGGGCATCGGCGTTTTGGAACACGAAGCCCACGCGCTGGTGGAACTTCTGAGCAGCAGCAGAATCCTTCAGATACGCCGCATCGACCACGTGCCCGTCAAACAGGTATGCCCCTGCGTCCGCGAGTTCAAGGCCGTTAATAAGACGCATAATCGTCGTCTTGCCGCAGCCGTTGGGACCGAGCAGGGCAACGAGTTCACCACGATCGACCTGCAGCGACACGCCATCGACAACCGTATGCCCCGCATAGGAGAACACCACGTCGCGCAGCTCGATGAGCGGAACGACCTCGGCGCCGCCCACACCGTTCGTGCCCGCCGCACTATTCATATCGATCGTCAAAACGTCGCCCTTCCCCATTTGCATCCCCAGTCGGAACCAGCAGCGCCTACAGCACGGCGCACAACACTGTCAGCAGCGCCACGCCGGCCGCATAGGCCGCATCGCGCCAGCCAAACCTGGCGCGCGCGGGAGCCGGATACGCACCGGCAAAGCCGCGGCAAAGCATAGCCTCGTCCATCGCGCGGCTGCATTTCATCGCCTTGATAAAGGTCATGCCCATGATACCCGCGATCGAATCGGTACGCGAAAATCCCTCGGGCGCACGGCCAACGCTGCGCAGCATGACCGATTCGCACAGATCGTGCGCCGTACGACCCAGCACCTCGATGTGCTTGAGCGCCATATCAAACGTAAAGATAACTTCGTCGGGTAGATGCAGCATCTTGAGCGCCGCCGACATGCGGCTCCACGTGAGGGTCCACGAAGCGCCCAGCACCAGCGACACATTAATGAAGGTCTTGAGCGCAATCTTGAGCATGGCGCCCGTAGCGGAAGCACCCAGCAGCAGGGCAGGCAGCGCCAAAACCACTGCGAGCCCCGCGGCGCCAAGCGCCGGCACAAAGGTCGCGCGCAGCCCGCGTATGGGACGCACGGCAACGAGCACCAGCGCAATGGCCGCCATCAACATGAGGTACAGCGGGCTTTGTGTCAGGCACACGCACAGGACGCAAACGAATATCCCCACCAGGCGCACCGGAGCCGAAACGCAAGAAAGGGCGCGGTCGACCATCGACCCGCCCTCGTGCGCGCCTCCACCCAGGCGAACCCGCTCAAGCAGGCTCGCCAGGTGCAGGACGTTCTTTTGCATCACGCGATGACGAGCGCCCGTGGGCTCGTATCGCTCCTCGGCCGCAAGCCAGCTAGGCAGCTCGACCATCGCCATGGGCTCCGCTTTCCTTGACCGTCAGCGAGATCAGACGGAATGCGATGGTGAGCACCGCCACGCCAATCACGCCGGACAAGATATACATGGCAGCCTGACCGGCAAAGCCGAGACCCTGCTCCTCGGAATAGGCCTGCAGGTAATCACCCGTAGGCAGAGCGTCGGCAAAGGTCGGGGTGTCGAGACCGACCGAAGCCTGCAGGCTGTCGTCGCCAGCCTCCTGAACGGCGGTCGCGGCGCCCTCGGCGTCCCACTCACCCCAGGCGTCACCCGTGGCCAGCAGGCCCAGCGGCGTGGCCACGACAAGCACGGCAACCAAGATGAGCGTGGGGACCAGCGAGGTCTTCTTTGCAGCAGCGCCCTCGGCAGCAAGCTGTCCATCGGCGGCTTCGGGGCCGACGATAACGCTCGGCGCCGTCTTCTTGATAAAGCCGTAGATCGCGGCAGTCGCCACGCCCTCGACCACGCCGGCTACCAACATATGCGGGATCATCATGGCCGGAATGGCAATGGACAGCGGGAAGGGGCAGTACAGCGGAGCGCCCGAAGCATTCGTGAAAAGCATCGGCTGAATACCAAACTCGATTGCTGCGCACAGGGCCGCCAGGCACAGGCCGACCCAGCCGCTTACGATGGCCGAAACCGAGGTGCCCCAGCTCTTGTCGTGCAAACGGCTGTTAAGCGCGCGGAACACGATGGCTGCGGCAAACGGCAACACGAAGGCCATGTTAAAGCAGTTAGCGCCAAAGGACAGGATGCCGCCGTCGCCAAACAGCAGCGCTTGCAGCGCCAGCGCGACCGAAACCGCGATAGCCGCGGCCTCGGGGCCCAGCAGCAGCGCGATGAGTGCGCCACCAACGGCGTGGCCAGTGGTGCCGCCGGGCAGCGGCACGTTGAACATCATAAGCAAGAAGGAAAATGCGGCGCAGATGCCCAGGAAAGCCATGTGCTCGCGATCGAGCGTGGCGCGCACCTTCTTGATACAGTGAGCCCAGACGGGCACCATCGCCACCGCCATGACGGCATCGGTCTGCGGGGACAGATAATTATCTGGAATGTGCATGTACGCCTCCCGGTTATCGGCGCACGGAATTGCAACGCCGCTTGAATCACCTTTCCAGTGTTACGTAATGTCAGATTCGTAACACGCCGCGGGCTATCATAGCAAAACGGCGCACTGCCGACAAAGCAGCACGCCGTTATGTAATGCGCGTGTCATATATGCAGGCTCAACGGTGCCTTATACCGAAAACAGCAGTCACGTAAGACTCGGCGGCAGCCGACGCTGGCCTATATCCGGCGCAGGACCTAGCCGCGGACCTCGCCGTTTACGCCCTTGCACACCTTGGTAACGATCTTCTGGTGCGCCTTTTCGACCTCTTCGCTGGTAAGCGTGTGGTCGTCGGAGCGATACGTAAGCGCAAAGGCCATGGACTTCTTGCCCGCTCCGATGCGGATGGGATCGCGGTAGACGTCGAACAGACGCACATCCTCGAGCAGCTTGCCTCCGGCGCTGGTAATACGGCGCTCAAGATCCTCGCAGGTCACAGTGTTGTCGACCACGATAGCAAGGTCGTGCTCAACGGCCGGGTACTGCGAGAACTCACGGTAGTTCTCCTGGTTGCGGGCGCCCTTGATCAGCTTGTCCAGGTCGAGCTCAAAGGCAACGACAACCTCGTCAATGCCCATAGCCTCGCGCGCCTCGGGGTGAATCTCGCCAACCCAGCCCAGCACGGTACCGCCGGACAGAACCTCGGCGGCGCGACCCGGCTGCAAGAAGGCATAGCCCTCGCCCTCGACGGGACGGAAGCGAACCTTCTCGATGCGCAGCTGAGCAAGCAGCTCCTCGACAATGCCCTTGCCAAAGAAGAAGCGCAGCTTACGGTACTTCATGTTCCAGGACTGCTCGCTCCACTGGCCCGAGAGCACGCCCGCCACGGACTTGGTCTCCTTGGGCAGGCTGGCGTTCTCGCGGCCATGGAACAGGCTGCCGACCTCGTACAGGTGCACGTTGGGCGTGCCGTGGGCCTCGTTGTAGGCCACAGACTGCAGCAGACCCGGCAGCAGCGAGCGGCGCATCTCGGTCTGCTCGGCCACCAGCGGGTTCATGAGAACCACGGGGCAGCCGCGGCCCTCGGTGGACATACCAATCTTCTCCAGGTCGCCCGGGGCGGCAAAGCCAAAGGTCGTGGTCTCGTTGAGGCCGCAGGCGCGCAGGATCTCGCCGACCTTACGGGTGAGCTTCTGCTCGCGGGTCAGGCCGCCGATGTGGTTCTTGGCAGCCGGGATGGTCGCCGTAACGCGGCCCATGCCCCATAGGCGCAGGACCTCCTCGATCAGGTCGATCTCACGCGGCAGGTCGGGACGGAAGCTCGGCGGGGTGACCATGAAGTCCTCGCCGTCGCGCTCGACGGTGCAGCCCAGGCGGGTGAGCGAACGCTCGATAAAGTCGGGCTCGATGTCGGCACCGCAGATGGCACGCACGCGGGCCAGGCGCAGCTTAATGCTGTCGATGGTCTTGGGCGCGGGGAACACGTCCACATAGCCGGGAGCAACCTCGCCGCCGGCGATCTCCTCGATCAGCGCGCACGTCACATTGGCGACGTCCACGCAGCCGGTCTCGTCGACCTGGCGCTCAAAGCGAATGGAGGCGTCGGAGATCAGCGACAGATCGCGGCTGGTGTGCGAGGTGCGACCGGCGTTGAAGCAGGCGCTCTCGACCATCACGTCGACGGTGTCGTCCTCGATCTCGGAATCCATGCCGCCCATTACGCCGGCCAGCGCCACGGGACGCTCGCCGTCGGTGATGAGGCCCATGCCGGCGTCGAGCACGCGCTCCTCGCCGTCGAGCGTCGTGAACTTCTCGTCCTGCTGGGCGGCACGAACCACCACACGACGGTGGCCATCGCGCTCGGCAAAGGTGTCCAGGTCAAAGGCGTGCAGCGGCTGACCGGTGAGCATCATCATGTAGTTGGTGATGTCGACGATGTTGTTGTGCGGGCGCACGCCCAGGGCGTTGAGGCGCTTGACCATCCAGTCTGGCGACGGGCCGACCTTGACGTTGCGCACGATGCGGGCAACGTAGCGGTCGCACAGGCCCTCGTCGGCGATCTCGACGGAAAGCTCGTCGTCGGTCGCGCGGCCGGTCTCGACCTTGATAGCGGGCAGCTCAACGTGGAAATCGCGGTCGAAGATGGCGCCGGTCTCGCGGGCCATGCCGATCATGGACAGGCAGTCGGGACGGTTGGGCGTGATCTCACAGTCGAGCACGGTGTCGCTCGAGCCCACGTACTCGGCAAACGGCATGCCGCAGGGCGTATCCTCGGGCAGGATCATGATGCCGGAGTGGTCGCCACCCAGGCCGAGCTCGCGCGCGGAGCAGTTCATGCCCATGGACACGACGCCGCGAA
The DNA here is from genome assembly GCA_958448275.1 of uncultured Collinsella sp. Taxonomy (GTDB): domain Bacteria; phylum Actinomycetota; class Coriobacteriia; order Coriobacteriales; family Coriobacteriaceae; genus Collinsella. The sequence continues at coordinate 24,071 of CAUDDF010000006.1, read as the reverse complement.
GCTTGCTCTTCTTGATCTTAACGTCGCCGGGAAGCACGGCGCCAATCATGGCCGTGACGATGTGGTCGCCGGCCTCGAAGTTCTGCGCGCCGCAGACGATCTGCAGCGGAGCGGGGTTGCCGTCGGCGTCGAGGTTCTTGTCACCCACGTCGACCGAGCACACATACATGTGGTCGCTATCGGGGTGCGGGGTCTTGGTGAGCACCTTGGCGGTCACCACGTGGTCGAAGGACTCGCCCACGGTGTCGATCGCCTCGACCTCGGTGCCGGTACGGATATATTCGTCCGAAAGGGTCTTGGGATCCTCCGGAATATCGATCATGGTCTTGAGCCAGTCGTAAGAAACGCGCATGTAGCTCTCCTAGTTCTTAATCTCCGCAAAGGGAGGAATATCAAATGAAGACGTTCACCTTAGGGTTGTCCAGGTGCCCCAGGTTGGCGTGAAAGAGGAGCGACGCGTACTAAAGGTACGCGAGCGACGGTTTGAACGCCAAGATGGGGTGCCTGGGCAAGCCTAGAACTGATTCAGGAAGCGCATATCGCCCGTCATCAACGTGCGCAGGTCGGGCAGGTCGTAGCGCAGGGCCGCGACGCGCTCGGCGCCAATACCAAAGGCGAAGCCGGTGTACTTCTCGGGGTCGATACCGCAGTTGATCAGGACGTTGGGGTCGACCATGCCGCAGCCCAGGATCTCGATCCAGCCGCTGTGTTTGCAGAAGTTGCAGCCCTTGCCGCCGCACACATGGCAGCTCACGTCCACCTCGCAGGAAGGCTCGGTGAAGGGGAAGAAGTGCGGGCGGTAACGCGTCTTGCGGTCCTCGCCAAACATGCACTTAACAAAGTAGTCGAGCGTGCCCTTAAGATCGCCAAAGGTGATGCCCTCGTCGACGACCAGGCCCTCGATCTGGTTGAACTGCGGCAGGTGGCAGGCGTCGGCCGTGTCGGGACGATAGACGGTGCCCGGGCAGATCATGTAGATGGGCGGCTTCTGCGACTCCATGGTGTGGATCTGCACGCCCGAGGTCTGGGTGCGCAGCAGCACGTCGGACTCGCCGTGGGCGTGAGCCTCGGGGTGTGCGACGCTGCCGGGGTTGTTGTCGACCACGTAGAAGGTGTCGCGGGCCGAGCGGCTCGGGTGATCCATGGGGGCGTTGAGCGCGGTGAAGTTGTAGTAGGAGGTGTCGACCATGGGACCGGACTCGACGGTGTAGCCGATGCCGCAGAAGATGTCCTCGGCCTCCTCGATGATCTGCTTGATCAGGTGCTGGTGACCGATCTGCGGACGGATGCCCGGCAGCGTGATATCGACGGCCTCGTGCTCGAGTGTGTGCTTGAGGGCGGCGGCCTTCATCTCGGTGGTGCGCTCGTCGAGCATGCCCTCAATCAGCTGGCGCATCTCGTTGGCGCGCTTGCCCATCATGGGACGATCCTCGGGGGCGAGCTTGCCCATCATGCGCATCAGGCCAGTGATGCGGCCCTTGCGGCCGAGCAGCTCAACGCGCGCGGCCTCGAGCTTTGCGGCGTCGTCGGCGCCCGCGACGAGCTCCTTGGCCTCTTCCTCGAGTTTGACCAGATCATCAATCAGACTCATGTCTTCCCTTTCGTCTCTCGCGCTCCCCGCTTGCCGAGGCGGCTGCCGCCGTCTGACGTTGCGAAAACGCGGCCCGGTTCGGTAACAAAAAACCGCCCTCGGGCATGTGCATTGCCCAAGGACGGTTGAATTCCGCGGTACCACCTTGTTTGACCCGGCGGATGTCTGGCCCGCCGTGCCCACTCTGCGCCCCTTATCGCGAGGCTCACGGCTTCCCTACTGGGGCTTCGCCGCCGCTGGCCGCGCGCCCGTTGAGGTCGCTGCTCGGGAGTGAACGCTTGGCCCTTGCCACCGCAGGAAGGCTTTCAGCCCATGACCTTCCCTCTCTTGCCGGCGACGCGGCGGGCAAAACCCTCTCCGTCAACGCATTGGGCTATAGGATACCACATTGTGCGAGCGTATCGCCGCGTTCCGTTTTGTTCGCGCTGGGTACAAGACGGGTAGCTGTGCAAACTGGCCGTGCGCCCAAAGGCGGCGCGGCCTGCGAGATTAAGGATATGGTATGGGAAAGAAACTCGATAAGAAGGCCAAGGCCGCCGTGGCAAAAGCCGCCAAGGGCGTCAAGGCCGACAAGGCCGTCAAGAAGTTCCGCAAGCTCGAGGGCAAGCTGTGGACCCGCGAGTACCTACTCAAGATTGCCGAGTTTGACGGCGCGACCATTGCTCCCGCCAACGGTGCCGCCGCCCGTGCCGACGCCATGGGCACCCTTGCCGGCGAGCACCACAAGCTCCTGACCAGCGAAAAGTCTGTCGAACTTGTGCGCTCGCTGGCACGCGAGACCGTCGCCGGCGGAAAGATCGACGACCCGCAGTTGCTTGACGAGATTCGCGTGCTCGGCCGCGACCAGCGCGAGGCAAGCGTCATCCCCACCGAGGAGGCCGAGGCCTGGACCAGGCTCACCTGCGAGGCCGACGCCGTGTGGCACAAGGCCAAAGCGGCCAACGACTGGGCGAGCTTTGAGCCCTATGTGGACAAAATCGTCAGCCAGCTCAAGCATCAGGCCGAGCTCATGGACCCCAAGCGCGACCCATACGACGTGTGGCTCGACCAGTACGAGCGCGGCCTTTCCACCGAGAGCTTCGATGCGTTTTGCGACGAGGTTAAGGCCACGGTCGTGCCGCTCGTGCACGCCATCGGCGAACGCGGCCAGCAGCCCGCTGCCGACTTTTTGCACGCCCGCGTGCCCGAGGCCGCCCAGCGCGCCATGAGCTTTGACCTGATGAAACTCGTCGGCCTGGACCTGGACGACACCACGCTTGCCTTTACCGAGCATCCGTTTAGCGAGGGCTTCTCGGTGGGCGACGCGCGCATCGCCACGCACATCTACGAGGACGATTGCATCTCCAACGTCTACAGCATCATCCACGAGGCGGGACACGCCATGTACGAGCTGGGCGTCAATCCCGCCTATGCGCGCACCTGCCTGGAGGGCGGCACCTCCATGGGCATCCACGAGAGCCAGAGCCGCTTTTTCGAGAACACCGTGGGCCGCAGTCGTGCCTTTATGGGACCGCTGCTCGAGGTACTGCGCCGCCACGCGCCCGAGGTCTACGGCGACGTTGGCGAGGACACGCTCTACCGCGCCGTGAACATCGCGCAGCCGTCGTTGATCCGTACCGAGGCCGACGAGCTCACCTACCCCCTGCATATTATGGTGCGCTACCAGATCGAGCGCATGCTGTTTGCCGGCGAGGCCACGGCCAAGGACATCCCCGCGCTTTGGAATCGCTTTATGGACGAGTACCTGGGTATTCCCGTTCCCGACGACACGCGCGGCTGTCTGCAGGATACGCACTGGAGCGGCGGCTCGTTTGGCTACTTCCCCACGTATGCGCTGGGTAGCGCCTACGATGCCATGTTTGTGCCGGCCATGTGCCGCGACGGCGTTGACCTTAACGGCGCCTGCGCGAGCGGCGATCTGGCGCCCGTCCGAGCCTGGCTGGGCGAGCACATTTGGCAGTGGGGCCGCGCCAAGGACGCGCCGGAACTCATCAAGGGCGCATGCGGCATGGCGTTCGATGCCCGCTACTACTGCAGCTACCTGCAGGACAAGTTCACCACGCTCTACGAGCTGTAAGGCATAACCGACACGTCAACGCAAAGGGGACGCCGCGGAACCAATCCGCGGCGCCCCCCTTTCCACCTAGTTGTTTAAGAACGTCCCCAATGACTACCTTACAGAGCCTCGAGCGCGTTGGCGATGCGCTTCATGGCGGCATCGGCGGATGCTTGGTCGGGCGCCTCGGCCAGCACGCGGATAACCGACTCGGTTCCGCTCTTGCGCACGAGCACGCGGCCCTCGCCTGCCAGCGCAGCCTCGGCCTCGGCGATGGCGTTCTGCACGCCCATGTTCTCGAGCGCGGCGTCCTTGTCCGCCACGTGCACGGCCACCTGCGCCTGCGGCAGCAGCTTGCACGGAGCCGTGAGCTGCGAGAGCGTCTCGCGCTCGGCACGAATCACTTCCATCACGCGCAGCGAGGTCATAATGCCGTCGCCCGTGCGCTCGATATCGCCAAAGATCGTATGGCCCGTCTGCTCGCCACCCAGGCTGTAGCCGCCCTCGCGCATCTTGGCATACACGTGACGGTCGCCCACGCCGCTGGTCACGGCGCTCAGACCGGCAAGCTCCAGCGACTTGACCAGGCCAAAGTTGCTGGCAATCGTCGGCACCACGGTACCGCCCGAGAGTCGCCCGTGCTTGTTCAGATACACGCCGCACACGTACAGGATCTGGTCGCCGTCTACCACGCGACCGCGCTCATCCACGGCCAGGCAGCGGTCGGCATCGCCGTCGTAGGCAAAACCCACGTCCAGGCCCTGCTCCACCACATGGCGCTGCAGACGCTCCATATGCGTGGAGCCGCAGTCGACGTTGATGTTAAAACCATCGGGCGCGGCGTTGATCACGCGCACGTCAGCGCCCAGCGAGTCGAACACCGGCTTGGCCACCGAGGAAGCCGAGCCGTTGGCGCAGTCGATACCGATCTTGACGCCCTGCAGCGAAAAGTTCACGCTGGCGATGAGCGAAGCAATGTAGCGGTTGCGGCCCTGCATGTAGTCCACCGTGGCGCCGATGTGGTTGCCCGTGGCCAGCGGCACCTCGCTCTTGCCATCGATGTAGTCCTCGATGAGCTCCAGTACGTCCTCGTCCATCTTAAAGCCGTCGCTGTTGACGAGCTTAATGCCGTTATCGCAAAACGGGTTGTGGCTCGCGCTGATCATGATGCCGCAATCGAAGCAGCCCTCCACGGTCTGATGCGCCACGCCCGGCGTGGGGATCACGTGCAGCATATAGGCGTCCGCACCGCTCGCGACCAGACCGCTCACCAGCGCCGCCTCGAACATATAACTCGAGCGACGCGTGTCCTTGCCCACGATGACGCGTGCCTTGCGCTCGCGGTTGGCGCCGTAATACCAGCCCACAAAACGGCCAATCTTATAAGCATGCTCTACCGTCAGCCCAACGTTGGCCTCACCGCGAAAGCCGTCGGTGCCAAAGTACTTCATGCGCTCTCCTTACAAAATAGGGGCGGACAGATTGCCTGTCCGCCCCAAAATGGTACTCGATTATCTGCGCTACCAGAAAAACCCTACGCCGACGCGCTGTCGCGAGCCGCCTGGCATGTAGGGGTCTGACGCAGCGTAAGAGGCTTGTCCCCCGCCTCGGCCGACGTGGTCAGCGTATACGTGATCGTCGTCGTCTCGCCAGCATGCAGGTCAACGGTGCCCGAATAGAAGGGGATTCCATGCCACGTAGCGGCACCAAGACCAAACTGGGTACCCTCAACCGTAAGGTCACTGATGTTGCCACCCGTCGGGGCAAACAACGAGACATTCAGACGCTCGTCGTCACGCGCGGCATCGGGTGCGCTCGCCGCAACGTAGTCGGGCAGCTTGCCAGCCTCCTCCTGCGTCATGATGTTCGTCAGGGTAACGGTGATGCGATAGGAGCACGTGCCGTCACCGTTCTTGATGCCCTGGCCAATCTGCGTATCGGCGTTCAGGTACCAGTCGAGCTTGGAGAAGCTCAGGTTGTTAAAGTAAACGCCGGCAACAGGATCGGCACTCGGGTCATCCGGATCGGGCAGCGAAGCGTCAATACCCGTCTCTTTGATGGCATTCTGCTCATCATCGTTTCTCATCCACGCGATCAGGCGGCCCTCTTCGGCACCGCGCTCAACGGCGCTGACAAGCTTCGTAACATCGACATCGCCGATACCGCCAAGGATCTTGTCGAAGGCAGCGCTGGCGACGGATGCAAAGATGCCGTCCGACTCCTCGACCGGATAGTTCCAGTACACATCGTGCATGAGGACCTTTGCGGCGTTGGTGCCGTCGACAACCGTTCCGTCGGGCAGCGAGACATTACCGACCAGGCCCAGCAGATACTGCAGGAACACCGGGTCGATACCGATGACGCCATCAACGTCCTGTCCATACTGGGACTTCCACAGCGCGGCGACACGCTGCGAGTTGCGGGGCCAATCAGGCGAATAGGTATTGCCCGAGTTGTACAGGTTGCTGTGGTTGCCGAACAGCGCCTCATCCTCTTCGTCGACGCTCTCGACTGCCTCATCCTCACTGAGTCCAATGCGGGGAACAAACTCGCCAATCGACATCTGGCCGTCGGTGACCGAAATCAGGCCCTGCGAACCGCCAAAGCCGCCGCAGGCACGAATCTCGACGTTGTTCATGGCGTACATAAGATAGTTGCGCGTCTGGCCGTTGGCGCCGAGCATCTGGGGAAGGACGGGGGCGACCTTCTCCGCCGCGTCAACCGCGCCGTTGAGGGTGGCAAAGCCGTCCTTGGCCTTATCGACCAGCTCGGTCACCTGGGAAATATGAGTATCGCCAATGCCCTGGACCTTCTCGTTGGCGCTCTTGAACACCTTCGAGCTGCTGGAAAGCGAATCGGCGACCGCCTGCAGCGCGGACACGTTAATCATGCCGTCCTGGAACAGCTTGCCGGGCGTGGCCTGCGAAAGGTTGTCGGCCATGGGAACCAGCGCGTTGCTCGAGACATCGGACAGGGCATCAATCATGGTGCGGGCCGCATTGATGTCACTGCCATACACCGGGATAAACGATGCCGCCGTCCACAGCGGGCTCGAGGTCTCCGCCTTCATGCTGTTGCAGAGCTCATCGATCTTCTTCGCGTCGTCAGGCAGCGTCGAAAAATCGCCCGACGTGACCTTGTCCTTAAGGCCACCGACGATCTCGACAGCCTCCTTCGCTTCGCTCTTTACGGTCTTTGCCGAGTTAAGCAGCATAAAGCCGCTTGCGCCAAGCGCAACGAGAAGCACCGCGACTACAGCGGCAATAATGGCGCCGGTGTGACGCTTTTTGCGCTCGCCCTTGCGATGGCGATGACGGACCAGACCGTCAGAGGTCGAACTCGACGAAGCGTCGCTACCGTAGTTCAAGCCAAAATCGTAATAATCTTCCTTGGAACCCGAGCCCGCAAACTCGGCACCGCTATCATCCAGGCGGGCGAACGTGCCAGTCTCGGAGGCGCCGGTGTAAATCGTGCCAAGGTTACCCGTAAGCCCCGCGCCACCAGCAGAGGGAGTATTGTTGGCGGCCTTGCCGGCATTAACGTTGCCGGCAGCATTCGCGGCGTTGGCAGCACCTGCGTTGTTCGCAGGCACCGAAGGAGCCCCGCTCGGCTGCGACGCGGAGGTTGCACCGCCCGCAAAGACATTCCCTCTTGCACGGCCGGTCTTTTTTGCCTTTTGAGACTGCTCGTACAGAGCGGTAAACATCGCCGTCTCGCCCGGGGACACGCGCTTACCGGAACCGCCCTGTCCAGCGCCGCCCGGCGTGCCGGCCTTACCAGCCCCGTTCGGACGCGGCGGAACTGCAGGGCGGCCGCTATCGCTGCCCTTAAAGTGATTACCAGCCATAAAGAAATCCTCGCAATTGAGTCGCAATGAAAAAGTCCATAACGTTGCTAGTTTATGGCATTTTGAGCATCGACAGCTAAACTCCAGACACGGACATCAATTGGCGAAAATGCGGCACAACACCTTTTCCGTCTTGGCGGCGGCGCTAGCTACACCGTAAGGAACATCATCACGATGATCATGGCAAAGCCGATAAGGTCGGTCGGCAAAAACACCGTGCCCAGCATAACGGCACTCGTGATGGTCGCCGAGACCGGCTCCACGGTTCCGATGAGGCTTGCGCGGACCGAGCCAATGTCCTTAACGCCCTGCATATAGAGCATGTAGGCAAAAAACGAACCGATGACCACGAACACCGCGAGCGCCTCGATACCGGCAACATCGAGCGCCGGCATATGCGCCCAAGGGCGAACGAAAGCACACGAAACGATGCCCGCCGTGAGCATAGCCGAACCCGTGACGATGGGGCTGCCATATTCGGGCAGAATCTTGGCGGGAATCACCGCCATGCAGGCGGCGCTCACCGCGCACATAAGACCCGCCACCAGACCGAGCGGCGAGATGCTCAGGCTCGTGGGGTCGCCGCCGGTGGCGATCAAAAACGTGCCGCCAAGGGCCAGGCCAATACCGACAACCTCGCGCATGCGCGGCTTGCGGCGATCGGTGATGCAGGTGTATCCCATAATGATGACCAGCTGCAGGCACTGAAGCACCGTCGCCGTTCCGGCATTGGTCAGGCGCACGGCCGAAAGATAACAAAACTGATTAAAGAGCAGGCCAAAGGCGGTAAAGAGCAGCAACTGTTTGCGGTCGGCAGGCGTGGTCCACAGCTTGACCAGGCGCGCACGATCGCGCGTAACAACCACAGCCATAAAGAGCAGGCCGGCGAGAATCTGCCGTATGCTCATAAGCCACAGCGTATCGACATGGTAGGTATCGAACAAAAAACTCGCGCTGGTACCCGAGAAACCCCAAAACGAACCGCCCACCAGCGTAGCCAAGACGCCCGTGATCAATTTGCGCGTCGAAGCGCTGTTCAGGCGATTGCGCCATGCACGGCGGGTGCTGCGGCTGAGCTCGTCGGTGCCCTCGGGCACATCAATGTTCGATATATCGGTCATCGGCACCGAAGCCCCTGCGCCTTCGACCTGCTCGACACACTCTTTGCTCATTCCACTCCCCCGAAACGGCCTGGAAACAATTCGGCTTACCTTACCACGGCGAAGGCACCGGCTGGAGGCTTGTCCGCTTATCGGTAGGACAATTCCGCAGGCGTCTTTCCATAGCTCGATACCGCAATGGCCTTGCATTAGTCGACAGCCAAATCGCGGCAGCAGACTCTTTTGAAATGAATATGACAAAGCCCCCGAATTCCACAATGTAAGCGATTTTTAAAAATGTTCTTGCCACCGAGTTCAGGCTCCGTTATATTATCCCTTGCGCACTTGCGCACCCTTGATCGGGCGTTTAGCTCAGGGGGAGAGCGCTTCCCTGACACGGAAGAGGTCAGAAGTTCAAATCTTCTAACGCCCACCAAATGTTCGCAGCTCAGAGGCTATGTCTCTGGGCTGTTTTGTTTTATGTCGCCAAATCCGCCGGCAACTCCAACCGCCCAACTGGCCAAAAGCCGACCATCTACTTGCCGATCTATCCATCGGCATAACCAATCAGTCCGCACCGCAACTTCTCAGCAAAACGCCGCGATGTCTGCCCCCTGCGGTATCCTTGAGCCACTTGCACCTGCAGCACCAAGGAGCCGCCATGCGCACCGAGCTCGATGTTCCCTTTTCGCACAAAGACGAGGCCAAGGCCCTGGGCGCCAAGTGGGACCGGGCCAAGAAGATCTGGTACGTGCCCGATGGCGTCAACCCCGAGCCCTTTGCCGCGTGGCTGCCCGGCGTGAATCGCTCCGACCCCAACGCGCCCTACATCTACCTCGTGCTGGGCAAGCGCGAATGCTGGAAGTGCCACGAGCAGACAACGGTCGCGGCCTTTGGCATTCCGTATTGGGCGGCCGAGGACTCGGGCAGCAAGGCTGCGCCCAGCGATACGCCCGCCATGGACGACACGGGGCACATCGCTGTCGACACCGCCCGCGCCAACGCCATAGCTATCGTCCCCGCGCTGGGCTGCGTGCCGGCCGAGATCCGCAACTACCTGCGCGAGCGCTGCGGCTACAAACCCGTAACGTCGCGCACCACCAAGACCGTATCGCTCGCCAGCACCTGCACCGGCTGCGGCGCGCTGCAAGGCAGCCATTATCTGTTCGAGGAGCCCACGTCGCCGTTTGCGCTCACGGCCATCAACAAGCTGCCCGCGCTGGAGTTCGTACGCGTGGAAGTCGCCGGCGTCTACGGCATCCCCGCCACCCAAGGCAACTTTGACCAGGCACTCTTCACCTGGGCACGCGACCACCACGCCAAGTTTCACAAGACCCTGTTCGAGGGGATCTACCTGTAAGACAAAACTCGAAAATCGAGTCCAGATTTCCTCGAAAATCGAGTGCGAAAATCCTCGAAAATCGAGTATGATTATCCTCGAAAATCGAGTATGCGCAGGTAGTGAGGTTTATCAAATCATGATTTCTTATGGTTCGGAACAGCCCAAATCCTACCGTCCTCGCCTTTTGGACGAACGACTGCAAACCCTGCTCCAGATTTTTGGAGCGGTCGAGATTCGGGGCACAAAGTGGTGCGGCAAATCATGGACCGCACTCGCATTCGGTGAGAGCGTCGTTCATCTTGATGACCCAAACGTAAAGTCGCTGGTCGAAGCCGATCCTTCGCTCGCTCTTCAAGGCAATAAGCCGCACGTCATCGATGAGTGGCAGGAGACCCCCGCAACATGGGATGCTACGCGCCGCGCCGTAGATGCATCCGGCGGCGAGAAGGGCCTCTTTATCCTCACCGGGTCGTCAACGCCGGCAAAAGACTCTGTCACTCACAGCGGCGCCGGTCGCATAGCCCGTCTCGACATGAGCACCATGACGCTTTGGGAACGAGGGCTTTCAACGGGATCCGTTTCGCTGCAAAACCTATTCGAAGGATCATTCGAACCTTCGGCCTATACAGGCTCGCTCCCCATGCTGGCCGACGCAATTTGCTGCGGAGGATGGCCGGCACTTGTCGGGGCGAGCCCTCAGATGGCCGCAGAGGTCGTCAACCAGTATCTCGATGCCATGTACGAAGTCAGCGTTCCGCAAAAAGGAGGCGTGGGGTCTACGGCACGGCACATTGTGTCCTCGCTCGCGCGCAACGTTGCGACCTCTGCCACGCTCAACACCATCGCAGCAGACGCCTCGTTGGGTGACAGTGACGCCCAGCCGGCAACTTCGACCGTGGCGTTTTACCTCGACATGCTGGAGAGCATGTATGCGATCGTAAATCTGCCCGGCTGGAATGCACCCGTCCGCGCAAAATCCCGCCTGCGCACCAAGCCAAAGCGCTATTTCGCCGACCCTTCCATTCCCGCAGCCGCGCTTGGAATGAATCCCGAAAGGCTCCTTGCGGACGGCCAAACTTTTGGTCTGCTCTTTGAGTCTCTGTGCATTCACGATCTGAGCGTCTACACCTCGTGCCTGCCCGGCTCGCATCCGGGCTCGCTCCACTACTACGGCGACTCCGACGGGCTTGAGGTTGATGCCATCATCGAGTTGAACGATGGCCGCTGGGCAGCGATAGAAATCAAGCTCGGTGAATCCAAGGTAAGCGATGGAATCCGCAACATCGAGCGTCTGCGCCGCAAAGTCGCCCTGAACCCTGCCGCGCGCAACCCCCAGCCGGAGTTCTGCGCCGTCATCACCGCGACCTCGCCCTTCTGCCGCTACGATGCCGAGCACGACGTCTACGTGTTCCCCATTGGAGCGCTGCGGGAGTAAGGCGGGCAATTCGAAAATAACGAAGGCCCACCTATCAGCACTTTTGAAGTTTTAAGTCCGAAGGACTTGGCCGCCGAGCAACTGTCTCGAAGGCTTACAGCCCCAGGATGTGCTCCAAATAGCCCTTGTTAAACCAGAACGATTGTCTGGTCATCCAACGTCCGTCGGGCAACTCGTAGGCGTTCCTCGCAATATCGCCGATTTCGGTTCCGTCGGCGAATCTGTACGCAGCTTTTGAGGTATGCGGGCGAACGTGGACAATCGGGTTATCCGCCATACCGGGCAGATTGTTGGTCACCTTGAGCTTTCCACTTGCATCACGATACGAATTGAGCTCAACGCCCTTGCGAATGACCTTCCGCGTCTCATCCCAGCAAGCCTTTGCGGGGCCCTCGATTTCGTTTGCCGGCATTGCCCAGAATAGGCAGCGGTCAAGGCGCCACATCCCCTCGTGGTCCTCACGGAACACAACGAAGAAGAAACGGCTGGTCTCAAGGCGTGCACGGAAGGAAGACGTTTCCCAATCCTCGTTGATTAGCTGCTTAAACTCAAACGGAGGGAAGGACATTGCCTGCTCGATGTGTCCCCTCTTATTAACGCGACAAGCGCGGACGTTAATCCCGGCCTTAACGAACTCCTCGGCAGCATTGTTTTTTATGCCGAGCATGCGATAAACGAGCGTCGTCCATTGGGCCTTGTTGCCCGTGTATTCCAGTCCGTACTGCTCCGCGATTTGACGATCGGTTTCGCCATAGTGGCGCTCGACAAGCGCAGTAACGAAGTTTTCGAAATCAATGGACTCATCGCCAGCTTGAACGATGCTCTCGCCGACGCGTGGGGCACCGAGAACATAGGTGTGAAGCACGTAGTCCATGTACGAGCGCTTGAGCGAAAAGGCACGACGCTTTGCGCGACGGCGCTCGATCTCGCCCGTATCGGTATTGAAGTACTCGTAGTACTGGTCAACCCACATCGTGGCCTCGGTTGCACCCTTTGTGCAGGCGCCCAGGTAGGTAGTCATGCCTTCCGACAGCTCATCCGCACGACCGTCCTGAATGTACGAAATGATCTTCTCGTAGTCGGCGCGAATGATCTTCATGTCCTCTTCGGGCAGACGAACCATGACTGCACGCTCAATGCGCTGGTCGTATCTGTCGATAGAGCGATCGCGGCCGTAGTAAATCAGCAGAATATTGCTGAGCTTGGTCTTGAGATGCGAGCTTTCATAGTCGAGCGAAACGGGACGGTCATAGGGAATCATTGTCAGAACGAGACGCTCGCCAGCAGATTTACGACCGTCTTTGAGTACGTCAAAACACGTTGCCTTGAGCTCAACGCCCGCCTCGGGAAAGTCGGGGCGATCGTCACTATTGGCCTTGTAGCCAAAGTAACGTTCTTCGATAAGAGTGCCCATACCGCCTTTGTACTTCTTGGAGCCAAAGTCCTTGGGCGCACTCCCCCCCCTCCGGAGCAATACCGAGCTCGAGAATATCGCGGAACGTCATGCCATCGAGATTGGCAGCATAGCGCTCAATACTTGAGGGGTCAGAAAAATCAGTATCGTCAAGCATGCGCTTGAAATCGAGGCGCTTCTTAGACACGGGATACCTCCGAAACTCGCAACTAACCTCATGGTAGTTCAGAGCAACTACTAACGCCCAGAAAATTGAGGTCTTGATTGTCCCCTCGATCGGTTATTGTTGTGACCACCATAACCGGACACAGCAGCGATTGGAGAAACGTGTCTGAGATTAATATTGCCGAGCTTTTTGCGGGCGTCGGTGGATTTCGTTTGGGTCTCGAAGGCTATGCCGACCCTCGCCATCCCGAGTTTTATATGAAGCCCGCCGGCCCCTTCCGCACCATTTGGGCCAATCAGTGGGAGCCACCCGGAACCAAGGCGCGTCAGTTCGCGGCCCGTTGCTACATGGATCGCTTCGGCAATGATTCCGTCGTCAACGAAGACATCAATAAGGTCCTGGAGCAGGCCGAGGCGAAAGAAATCGAAATCCCCGATGTCCAAATGGTTGTTGGCGGTTTCCCCTGCCAAGACTACTCTGTCGCGCGTCCGCTCAATCAGGCACACGGCATCGAGGGCAAGAAGGGCGTCCTTTGGTGGGACATCTATCACTTCCTCGAAATGAAGAAGCCCAAGTTCGGTCTCTTTGAGAACGTCGACCGCCTGCTCAAGTCGCCCGCGTCTCAACGCGGTCGCGACTTCGCCATCATCCTAAGCTGTCTTGCCGACCTCGACTACACGGTCGAATGGCGCGTGGTCAACTCTGCCGAATACGGTTTCCCCCAGCGTCGCAAGCGTGTTTATATCTTCTGCGAAAAGGACGCTGGCAAGGTTGATCTCGTTAATCGCATGCACAACGGCGTCATGGCTAAAGCCTTCCCCGCCATCTATCCCGACGAGATGTCCGAGCTCGACGTTTTGCCCGACCCCTACGAGAACTCAACTCGTTTTGGCGTCGGCCAAAAGACCTCTCAATTCAAGAATGCTGGCGTCATGCAGGGCTGCCATGTTCTGACCTGCGACTTTGCCGAGGACTATCACGGTGAGCGCCACGTGCTTGGCGACGTGCTTGTCGACGAGGCTGATGTCCCGGAGCAGTTCTACATCTCCGACGAAAAGCTTCCCGACTGGCGCTACCTTAAGGGCAGCAAGCGCGAAGAGCGCACTAACAAAAAGACAGGCTTTACGTACACGTATTCCGAGGGAGCCATGAGCTTCCCGGATGCCACCGACAAGCCGAGCCGCACCATCCTCACAGGAGAAGGCGGCACGGGAGCGAGCCGCTTCAAGCACGTCATCGAATGTCCCGATGGCCGTTTCCGCCGTCTTGTTCCCGACGAGCTCGATCAGCTTCAGGGATTCCCGAAAGGCTGGACCGATACGGGCATGACTGACGGCCATCGAGCCTTCTGCATGGGCAACGCACTCGTCACCGGCGTGCCCCATCGCATTGGCGAAGCTATGGTCGAAGTGTACGGCCTCTAAGGCAAGCAATCCGGAGCCGGCAGTTCACGCTGTCGACCCCGTTTTTCCACCCCACTCCCCTGTATACTGATGTAGCACGTGTTTCATCCGGACTTGTTGGGCCGGATTGTTCATGGGAGGGTCTTATGGCTGCTTCAAATCCGCCTAAGGGGAGCGTTTCTTCTTCGTCTATCAAGCCAGTTACGCGCAAGGCCGTGCGTTGCCAGCGCGAGGTCGCTTGGCTTGTCACGCAGGCGGCGGGCAAGCTCGTGGCGAGCACAGAGGACGTCAATGCGCCCACGCCGAGCTTTGTGCTGGCAGCGGCGCTGGATCGAGTACGCCAGCTGGAACTCGCCGCACAAGAAGACGGCAGCCATCTTGGCTACCAGGACGTTATGGCGCCCGACCTGCAAACGTTCTGCCACATAGCCAAGTTGCCCGCCGCACCCAATGCGCTTTCGGACGCAGGCTACATGTTTACGATTTCGGGCGCGGACCTTATCCGCGACATCTATGCATACTCCAGCGAGCTCGCCGAGCACCACGTCTTTGGCACGGCTGAAGTCAAACCGGGAAATGTCATCAAACTGGTTCTTAGGCTGTTCTTGATGGACGGGTTCGGGGCCATGCCGGCGTAAGCCGAGTCTTTAGCATCACCGTCGACTGGGCGACAACCGCTTTAACTTAGCGGGCGCCAATTGAGGGTCGATTATTGGGTCGCCTCGTCCACTAACGCATTTATTCCACACGCTCTGACAGTCGATACTTGCGGTTGCGGCTCGTCGCCGGCGCCGTGGGCTCAAGCTCGCCTTGAGCAATGAGCGCGTTGACGCGCGACCTAACCTGGGAAATTGTAAGCCCCGTGCGTTCTGCCAGCTCACGCGTCCCCAGCTCACCGTAGTGTTTGAGTGCCGTCACAATTAAGCCCCCGCCATGATCGACCGGCTCGATCTTTGAACGGTAAAGTACGACCTTGAACCGATCGAACCCCGGGCAGAACAGGGGCTCGACCAGACCATGCGCGCGCATGGCATCGATCATCATCGGGATGCCAGAGCAATTGCCCTCAGCCGGCGGACCTGCGCCATCCGGCAGCGGGACAATCGACATGAGTTTCACGAGCGTCGCGTTACGGCATCGGGAACTGCCGTCAAACAAGTTCTCGCGAGTCTTTCCCCCGTAAAGGCCGCCAGGATTCGTCACCTCGACACGATCGTCAAAGACGTCGACGGCAATCGATTGTCCACAGAACCGATCCCCGTATTCTCGGTGGATTGCGGCGTTGGCGATTGCCTCGCGCAGGACCTCCTCGGGAATCTCCAGCGAGTCGACACGCGAGACGCCTTGGATCGTCGAGGTTCGCCGCAAATTCTTGACGACTGCCGCGACGGCATCCGAGACCATTTCGCCCAACGTCCCCTCGCAGATCGTACGGTCCACGAACCTCAACGACCCCGCCGCGCCCTTCTGCGTTCCGGCATAGACCGCCACATCGATAAAGAGCTTGGGATAGAACTGCTGAGGATAGGCACCCGCAGCCAGGAGCCCGGCCTTAGTGACATTGCCCTGGGAGTCGAGGAAATTCAGGCGCTCCAGCTTCGTTTTCTTGTCCGGCGCGCCGCGCATCGCACGGGGTGTCAGTGAGAAAGCACGCTCTATCGTGCGGTCGACCAGGGCCTCGTCAAGATCGCCTGCGACCGCACCGGGCACTGCATCGCGATCACTGGGGCTCGTCCGTTCATACGATGACAAGGACAGGACCTCGGTCGACGAAAGCGGGACATCTTTGTCATCGATGCGTTTGTAGCTGCCACCTTGAGCGCCCCGCTCTATGACATAGCAGGGCTTGCTCGACGGATCGAGCTCCTCAATCGTAATGACGAGAACGATGACGTCCTGAAGCTCCACTCGCTCGATCGTGTATTTAGGCGGATTGGCCAGCTTTCCTCGACCGCCCGCATCACCCATGCCTGACACAAATTGGTTGAGCACTTTCTCGGTCTCGAAGTTCTCAACCGGGACAAAACCTGCGCGCTCACTCACTCCGAGCACGATGATTCCGCCGGCAGTGTTCGCGAATGCGCTCACCGTTTCCCACACATCGCGGGAAAGCGTCGTGGCGCTCTCCTTCACTTCGACGTTAAGATCATCCGAGCCCATACGCCTTAAAGACTCAAGCAGACCGGTCAGCTCGTTTTCGTTCATCTGCACGTCCTTTCGCTCGGTCCTGCGGAGAATGCCGCGGATAGATTTCCCTCGTCTCTCAGTTATCTCTCGAAATTATCTCTCATCTATCTCTCTATCTCTCGGCTTAGAGATAGAGAGATAGATGAGAGATGGAATGTCTACCATTTGCTTCATTTATACATATTTTTGCTGGTAGAACAATTGGTATTGAGACAATACCATGATTGCCTGTCTCTTTGCTGCTCAGTTATCTCTCATATTTTTCTCTCATCTTCCTGTCATCTCTCATATTAGAGACGAATGAGGGACGAGAGATACGCGAGTGATGGACGAGCGAGGATTTTCGGACGGTCGGA
The DNA here is from genome assembly GCA_958448275.1 of uncultured Collinsella sp. Lineage (GTDB taxonomy): Bacteria > Actinomycetota > Coriobacteriia > Coriobacteriales > Coriobacteriaceae > Collinsella. The sequence goes on along the minus strand of CAUDDF010000006.1, from coordinate 7,174 downwards.
TATCGAGAGTGGATATTTGGACGGTTTTTGGGGCTTTTGCGGCAAATTCCGTCCAAATATCCACTCTCGTTCGATAGGTATCCGGAAATCCTCGCTCGTCCGTCCGAATATCCACTCTCGTTTGGCGAGTGTCCAATTTTCCACGCTCGTGCGGCGGGCACGCGAGCCCTTCGCCCAATCCGCTGGCATCGTCTCCAGTTCGCCGCAGGGTCGCGGCCCCATATGGGTATACTCTCGAGGATTCGACTCGATTCGCCCCCGCTGGGGCGTCAAAGGAGACTGCATATGCCCACCACCTCAACCGACCCGCGCGCCGCAGCCGCTGCACTGCTGGTGCCCGGCACTACCTGCCACGGCTTTGCCGTCGAGCGCCGCGAGACCGTGCCCGAGCTCGACTCGGACGCTTACGTGCTGCGACACACTGCCTCGGGCGCTCGTCTGCTGTACCTGGCGTGCGACGACGAAAACAAGGCCTTTGCCATTGGCTTTAAGACGCCGCCGGCCGATTCCACCGGCGTGTTCCATATTCTTGAGCACTCGGTGCTGTGCGGATCGGCCAAGTTTCCCGTCAAGGAGCCGTTTGTCGACCTGATCAAGAGCTCCATGCAGACGTTCCTCAACGCCATGACCTACCCCGACAAGACCATCTACCCCGTTGCCACCACCAACGAGCAGGATCTGTACAACCTGATGGACGTGTACCTGGACGCGGTGTTCAACCCGGCCATCTATACCAAGCCCACCATTTTTGAGCAGGAGGGCTGGCACTACGAACTGGACCTGCCGGAGGGCGACGGCGACAGCAGCGCCGCGAGCCTGCACGAGGGCACGCTGCGTTATAACGGCGTGGTGTTCAACGAGATGAAGGGCGCGCTGTCCGATCCCATGAGCGTGCTGGACGATGCCGTCAACGCCGCGCTCTATCCCGACACCGCCTATGCGCACGAGAGCGGCGGCGACCCGCGCGCGATTCCCGCGCTCACCTACGAGCAGTTCCTGGACACGCACGCGCGACACTACAATCCCTCCAACTCCTACATCACGCTCTACGGCGACCTGGACGTGGACCGCGCACTGGCCTTTTTGGACGAGCGCTTTCTGTCGCAGCCGAGTGCCGCGAGCCGCCGCATGGACGCTGCCGTTGCCGCCGGCGAGGACCCGTCCACGCTGGCGCCCAATCCGTTGGACGCGCAGGCGCCCGTGACCTGCGAGTACAAGCGCATCGAGATGGCCACCACACCCGAGAACGCCCTGGTGGGCCTGGGCCTTGTGCTGGGCAGCGCGCTCGACCGCAAGCGCACGATCGCGGCGGATATCCTGTTCGAGGCGCTGCTGGGCTCCAACGAAGCGCCGGTTAAGAAGGCCATTCTGGCCGCCGGCCTGGGCGGCAACGTGGTGAGCTACACCGCGGCCGAGAGCCTGCAGCCCTACGAGCTCATCATGCTGCAAAACGCACAGCCCGGTGTGGCGCGCGAGCTGCGTCGCGTGTTCCAGGACGCCTGCCGCGACCTGTGCGAGCACGGAGTTCCGCGCGAGCGTCTGGAAGCCATCATCAGCAGCAACGAGTACGACCTGCGCCAGCGTGACTATGGCATCGCCGACGGCGTGGCCATTGCGTGCGACGCGCTGAGCACCTGGCTCTACGATGACGACGCCGCGACGCTGGCGCTCAAGTACGGCCCGGTGTACGAGGAGCTGCGTAGCGAGCTGGACGGCAGCTATTTTGAGGACCTGCTGCGCGAGCTGGTGCTGGAAAACGACCACATGGCACTGGTCGAGCTGGTGCCGGTGGACGCCGCCGAGGGTTCGGAGGGTGCCGAGGCCGCCGAGCTGGCAGCCAAGCGCGATGCCATGACCGATGCCGAGCTGACCGACGTGGTCGAGCGCACGGCCGCGCTGCGTGCCGCGCAGGAGGCGGAAGACACACCCGAGGCCAAGGCCACGCTGCCGCGCCTGCGCGTGTCCGACATTGGCGAGGCGCGCCCCGAGCCGCCACTGATCGTGGACACGACCGTGCCCATCCCCTGCCTGCGCCACGGCATCCCCACCAACCGTCTGGCCTACGCCATGCAGTATTTCGACCTGAACTGCGTCGCGTTTGAGGACCTGCCCTATGTGACACTGCTCTGCCGCCTGCTTAAGCAGCTGCCCACGCGCGAGCACTCGGCCGAGGAACTCGACAACTTGCTCGCTGGCAAGCTCGGCTTTTTGAGCTTTACGACCGAGGTCATGACGCAGCCCGAAGTGGACGGCGTGCGCCCCTACCTGCTGGTGAGCGCCGGCGCCCTGTCCGAGAAGATCGATGCGCTGGCGAGTCTGCCGCGCGAGGTATGGTCGAGCACGCTTTTGGCAGATGCCGACGCCGACCGCGTGCGCGACGTGCTCACACAGATTCGCATTGGGCTTGAGCAGGGCTTTATCAACAACGGCCACTCGGCGGCGCTCGGTCGCGCGATGAGCTACAGCTCGCCTTCGGCCGTGGTGCGCGAGCAGCTTTCGGGCGTGGACTTCTATCTGTTCCTGCGCGACCTGCTCGACCACTTTGACGAGCGCGTGAACGGGTTGCGTACCAAGCTTGCCGAGCTGGCAGGCCGCATCTTTGTGGCCGATGGCTGCCTGGCGAGCTTTACCGGCAGCGACGAGGACTTTAACGCATACTGGGCCGCCGCGGGCGACCTGGAGCTGGGCGCTGGCGACGGCGCCGATGCCGGCCGCAACGCGCTCGTGGTGCCGACGCCGTGCGACCGCCACGAGGCCTTTGTCATCCCCAGCGACATCTGTTTTGCGGCAAGCGCGTGCGACCCGCGTCGCTTGGGCATCGACGTGACGGGCGCCTGGGCGGTTGCCGCCAACGCGCTCTCCTACGACTATCTGTGGAACGAGATCCGCGTTAAGGGCGGCGCGTACGGCTGCGGATTCCGCGCGGCCGGCGAGCGTCAGGCGGCGTTCTACACCTACCGCGACCCGGCAATCGACCCCTCGATTGAGCGCGTGGCGCGCGCGGGCGAATGGCTCGGCAGCTTTGATCCCGACGAGGCCGCCTTTGAGGGCTTTATCGTGAGCTGCGTGAGCGGCATGGACGCGCCGGTGAAGCCGTACGCGCTCACCAAGCGCCGCAACACGACCTACCTGGCCGGGCTCGATCCGCATGCGCGCGAGGAGCGCCGCGCCCAGATGCTCGCCGCCACGCCCGGTGAGCTTCGCTCGCTCGGCGCCGACGTAACGCGCATCGCAGCCGAGTCACCCACCTGCGTCTTTGGCGGCCGCGACGTCATCGCCAAGAGCAACGCCGGCTTCAACGTCATCGACCTGCTGGCCTAGCCACAGTCAAGCAAAACCACCACAAAGGGGACAGGCACCTTTGTGGTGGTTTGTGTACCCGAAAATCTACCTTTTCTTTTTCCGCCGCTTGGGCGGGGCAGCTCAGCCCGTCCCACCAGTTTTGTCTCGATCTGTAACAGCTAGGCCCATTTTTGCCGAGTTACTGTTACAGATCGAGACAAACCGCCGCAGACACCCGCCCTTCAGCAAAAACCACCACAAAGGTGCCTGTCCCCTTTGTGGTGGTTTGCGAGTGGGCTGTTACTTGATAAACGGGTTCAGCCTGGCCGCCAGTGGATCGAGCTTGTACATGGTTGCAAAGCACTCACGACCATAGTCGGAATCGTTGCTCCAGCTACCCTGGTCGACGTCGTACTCTGCATCTAGACGAATCCACTCCTCCGGCTTGTTCTTCTCGTGCTTGCTGCAGAAGTAGCGCTGGTACTCGACCTCGTGCTCAAACTCAAACTCGGCATCCGAACCGCGGCCGGCATACTCGTCGACCGACGTCAGGTTGCCGTGCTCGTCGTAATAGAACTCCGCATAGCCGCCGCGCTCGGAATCGATCCTGTCGAGCTTTCCGTCGCTGTACGAATAATCCACCGCGGCGTACGAGTTCAGCGAGCCGTAATCGTTGCCATGCGAGTCATATGCCACAGGCGAGATGCGCGAAATGTTGCCGTCCTTGTCATACTCGTAGCCCGCGGTAATCGTCCACGTAGTTCCCACCGTGTCGCCCTGGCAGTCCAGCGTAAAGGACGTCACGCGGTCCTTGTCGTATCCGTACGAATACACGACCGTCCGAGGATTGGCCGGGCTGGTATCGGTGTTGGTCACCATGTTGCCGTCCTGGTAGACATACGTGCTCGTACTCTCGCCGTAGCCCGCGTGGGACGTCTTGTTGATCAGGTTTCCGTCCGCGTCGTAGGTAAACGTCGTGGTGCTCGACGAATCGCTCATGTCGGCATCGCAGTCGATGCGCGTGACGTTACCGTCGGCGTCGTACGTAAACGTGTTGACGTTCTCGTAACCGCCCGCCAGATCTTCCTCAATCTCCGAAATGCGATGCGACTCATCGTGCTCGACGCTGTAGCTTACACCGCCACCTTGCTTGACGGCAGACGTGAAGCCCGTGACGTAGCCGTTTTCATCGCGCTCGATCTCGTAGATATCGCCGTACTGGTCCGATTTATCGGTACCCTCGTAGGACACCGGCAGCCACAACTCGTCGAGCTGTGTGTCCTTAATGCCGCTAACCTTCGTATCCTGCGGCAGTGCCAACGTGGCGAGCTTCTTTTTGCCCGAAAGATCGACGTTTTTGAGCTCCCCAGCATTTGAAAGGTCGAGCTCCTCGATGTTGTCGCAACCGTCTAGATTAACGACGGTGACGTTGCTCGCCGAGTTAAGCTCGACGGTTTTAAGGTCGCCGCAGCCCGAAAGGTCCAGGTTGACGAGTTTGTCCCCACCGTATTCCACACTGGTAACGTTGGGGAACACCTTGCCCAGGCCCTGCGTCGACGCGACGCCGTCCAGCTCGACCGACGTCACCGCCTTGGCCTCGTCGCGTGAAATGCGGCCGTCACCGTTAGTGTCGTACTTGGTCGAGACAAGCGCACGCATGCCGCTATCCGGGAAGGTCTTCTCGTCGATAGGCGTGATCGCGATCTGCGTAAAGTAGAACAGCGCACCGCCGCCGATGCCCGCCGCCACGGCAAGCACCGCGGCAAGGGCGATGAGAGGCTTCTTGGAACGCCTGCGCCGCGCGGGCTGCTGCACGGGCACGTATTGCCCAGGAGCGGGCGCGGCAGGCTGGGGTTGCTGCGTGGCCGCGGCCTGGTCGGGTGCTACGGGTGCGCCGCAGACGGGGCAAAAGAGGGCGTCGTCGACAAGCGGCGTGCCACACGAGCGACAAAACATGACGGGCTCCTTTCGGTTCATTCCTTCCACCATGAAGGTAAACCCAAAAATGCAGCCCTTGTTGCGCAACATTCAGCCCAAGCCACCGCAAAGGGGCGCAGCTCACAGGTGCCTTTGTGTTGGTTCGAACACTTGTTCTATACGTACACATGTTCTATAGTAGGGATGCTTGCACCGGACTTAAATTGCAACTAGGATATAGTTGCAGAATGTGAGGCGGGATGACGCGGACCGATAAACTCATCGCCCAACTGCTTAGCTGCCCTTCGACGTATCGGTATACCGATTTTTTAAAAGCCATGGCTTCATATGGCTTTGAAATGGACAACAAAGGCAAGGCATCCGGATCGCGCGTTCGCTTCTACAGGCCATCAGATGGCAGGATGTTCGTAATGCACGCGCCGCATCCATCTGACGAATTGACAGCGGGGACCATTCGAAACATCGTTCGATTTCTGCAAGATGTCGGAGGTAGTCATGAGTAACGTTTTGGCATACAAGGGTTATTTCGCCCCAGTCGAGTTCGATGCCGAACAGCATGTGCTAACAGGTATGGTCACCGGCATTAGGGACGCAATCGTATTTGAAGGCTCCACGGTTAAAGAAGTGGAGCAATGCTTCCACGACGCCGTCGACGATTACCTTGAGTTTTGCGCCGAGAAGGGCAAGGAACCCGAGCGGGCTTTTAAGGGGTCGTTCAACGTAAGAACGGGCTCTGAGCTCCACAAGCAAGCAGCGCTGGCAGCGGCAAAGAAGGGTGAGTCACTCAATAAGTTTGTGACTGAGGCGATCGCTGCAGCGTTATAGCATTAACGCACAGGCCCAAACAACCACGAAGGGCGCAGTTCACAGGCATATTTGCGGTGACTTTACTGCCCATATCGCGTTTGCCCAGATAAAAGCTGCCAAAATAAACCTGTCCCTTTTTGGTAGGCTTGGGAGATGAGGCTGGGATGGATAAAGCTGAGTTGCGGCGGGCGGTGGTTGCCCGGCGCGACGCTCTTGATTTGGATGTGCGGGCGGCAAAGTCCTCCGCTATCTGCGCGCGGCTCGTTGAACTGTTGGATCGCTTGGGTGCCACGACGCCACACACCGTTGCCGTCTATGCCGCCATGGGTTCCGAAGTCGACCCCGCCGCGTTTGCCGCCGCGGCCGCCAAACGCGGCTGGCGCGTGGCCTATCCGTGCATGCTCTCGGCAACAGACGCCATGGCTTGTGGCCAGCGCATGTGCATGCGGGCAGTCTCTGCCGGTGATGCGTCCGAGGCCCCGTTTATCGCCCACCCTACGCGGGCCTTCGCAGCCACGGACGTCGACAGCGTCCGCTTCCCCATCGTGCCCGCCGCCGAGCTCGACATGGTTGTCGTGCCGCTCGTGGCTTTCGACCGCACCGGCGCGCGCCTGGGCTACGGCGGAGGCTGCTACGACCGCTACCTGCCCACAGTTGCACCTGAATGCCTAATCGTCGGCATCACCTTTGACGAACAGCGCGTCGACCACGTTCCTACCGACGCCCACGACCTGTCGCTGCCCAACATCGTCAGCGCCTAGCCGCCGCTGTATCGCACCCGCAAGATGAGCGTGGAAAATCTCCCACTTTGAGCCCCCTTACGAGCTAAAAACGGGAGATTATCCACGCTCATTCAACAAGCGTCCGAAAATCCACGCTCGTCCGTCCGATTTTCCACGCTTGTGCAGCCAAACGCTCTGCAACTGCCTCAGCACGCACGCGGCACGCCGGCGACCTTGAGCTTGCGATCGAACTTTGTCGGATCCCTTAGATCATCCCAGCACAAGCGCACGATCTTGCAGTTATCAAGCAGCGAAAGCCTCGACTCGCGCTGGCGCTCATCGAACTGCGTCTTCGCGAGCTTGCCCTCCTCCGCCGCCTTCTCGCTTTTAACAAATCCGTCGAACTCCCCGATAATCAGCCGGTC
>CAUDDF010000005.1:0-60623 GCA_958448275.1 uncultured Collinsella sp. | reverse complement strand
CCCGCTGAGCTGGGCCTATGCCGGAATCTCTCCCACAGAAACCACCGAAGAGCCAGGTCTTTTTCCAGCAGGAAGTTCTTTTTGCGACGACTGAGTTTCTGGTTTTCCTGAACGCGACGCTCAAAAGCATCCCATGAAGGCGCGCCGTCGTGGGACATCCATTCGTAAGGCGTCTGTTCGCGTTTGTCCTGATTGCTTTTGGCGAGGACTAGGACTTTGTTGTTGCGAGAGTTTTCTCCCGTGCGAGAGAACGGCAGGATGTGGTCGATCTGCGTGTAGGTGTCGTCACTAATTAGGCGATCGACTTCGATTTTAGCGCCCGTGTAAAGGTCGAAGCATTCCTGCTCTTCCCACAGGCGGTACTTCTCTATCTGTTTGCCCGTGACCTCATCTGCCGTGCAGCCACGCAATTCAGCGATTTGCCTGGCAATGCGCTCACGATTTTTCTCATTCTTCTTATTGGCCTTGGCAATCTCGTCTTTTGCGCGCTGAGGCAACCTGAGCTCTCGATCAAGCTCAACGTGGATTTCGTTTGGCACGCCCCACTTGCGGCAGACGGCGTTGACCACTTTTCGCATTTGCGACATGGAGCGAATGACGACGGGATTGTTATTTGTCCGACCGGTAAGTTCGATCCAGGTCTCATAGGGCATCAGGCGATTGCAGCGCTTGAGCTGGGCGCCAGCGATGCGAAGTCCCAGCAGGCCGCAGTCATTTTCGGCCTGCGTAAGGTTGAGGACCTCGGGCTCCTCGAGGCAATCGAGCAGCATGTCGAGTGCTTTTTTGGAACGGTTGCCATAGCCGTTAAGAGCTTCGGATGAATAGGGAAGCCTACAAAGCGCCTCGATCTCCGCTTCCGAGAGTGGTAACCCCTGAAGCCGCTCTTGAAGTACGGGGAGAGCTGAAGAGTATGCCACCGCCTCCATAACGGCGTCGGCGAGATCACGGTCATCGCGTAAACGCTGCAGGAGAATGGGGTTGGCTGCATTGAGGGTATTGCGGAGCACGCGCCATCCCTTGGGCTTGTACACCTCGCGTGTTTTTTCGTCGGCAGCTGGAACTCCCTTAAAGTAATCGCCGGAACTAAGGTCGAGCGCTTTTCTGAGGGCGCCGAATTTAACAGCACAATCTTTGTTGCCTCGAATTGGCTCGCACGAGAACAGGATTGCAATGCACTCATCACGCTCCGTAGCGCTCAGGGCGCGAGAGGTCCCGTTTTCGTGGATGATGGTGATGTTGCCGAGTGCGCCATAGGCTGAAACGAGTTCGCTCGTAAGCGTGCAGCGTGCAGCTCGTTTTTCTGCTGGGAAGTATGAGCAGTGACCAACGAGGTCGTACGTGCGGCGGTCGAAGTCTTTGCGCGAACGCTCCCAATCGCAAACCTCGATACATGCGGCCTCAAATTCCGGCGAAGCGTATTTGGAGCCAAAGGAGCGTTGAGCATCAAATAGGATATGAGTTTCTTCGATAAGCTGGGCGTGCGTTACACACTTGTCGTAATTGCCGCCACGATTGCGACTTTGAGGCTGCTGAGCGAGCCATTCGCCAACGGTGCGGCAAGAGGTCTCTGCAATTGCTTCCTTGTTGGCCGCAAGGGCAGATAGAACCTTGCCACCTTCGCTTGATTTATCCTGATTGCCTTCTCCGTGGGGGATGTATCCACGGCGTTTGCAGAGGGAGTAAAGGATTAGCGCCCACTCGCGATCGTTGAGCAGACGGTCAAGACCATCAACACGAAGCTTGAGCGGTTGCTTGTCGCCTTTTGTGGTGTGGAAGTACTCTTTGGTGGCGTCTTGGGGGATGAGGCCATAAGCCTTGAGGACTTGGAGACAGTGCTTCAAGCGCGCCTGGGTACGGTCAATGTTTCGACGGGTAGAGCGGAAGCCCCTGCGAATAACCGCAAGACTTTGGCCCGTTTTAGGATGAGTTGGAGAGTCAAATAATCTGACGCCCAAATCCAGGATTTCATGATTAGCTGTGTCGATAAGTGCGAATCCGCAGCTTGCAATACCTGGATCCATGCCAAGCACAAGATGCCTGGGAAGTTCGAGCTTCCCAATTTCGCGATTGATGGTGATCTCCATGAAGCACCCCTCTCTAATAAGAACTCTAGAGAACGGTACCATCGCGTGAGGACATGGGCCGAGCTTGTTAGCCGAGCGGTCATTTTGTTAGGCAAACGGAAGCGATTTATACAGCCTTACATATCGGTTGCCGGATGATGTCGTTTGTTGAAATTGAATCCCGACTGAATCCCGCCCTGAGATTGAATGGCGGGGCGGCGCCCCACGCTATTCAGCGCGCTTGATAGGATGACGAACCACAGTCTTAAGTTTCTCCGGTGCACATTTGCGTGGATCGGAGAGATAGATTTCGTGATGGAAACGGGTGTCTGAGAAGTCGGGGACATAGCCCTGCTCGGTCGTGTATTCATTCATAGCGCCTACGGTCGCCGGTTCGTTGTCGTAGGGCCCGGTGTGCATGCATTGAACGCAGAGGCCCTCGTCAACTTTAAGCAGATCGACGGCAGAAAAGTTAAGTTTCTTTTTGGTCGTGGCTTCCGCGACTGCCCAGTCAAAGTCATCTCGGGTGACGAAATCGGGCAGGCGAATGCACGAGATAAAGTTGAAATCGTCCTTGCGTACATAATCGATGTCGCCGCTCGGGGAGTCTTGCCACCAGAAACCCTCGAGCGGCGGTACCACAAAGTCGAAATAGCCCTTGATACTCCTTGAGCCTTTCTTCGACATCTTGACGGTATAGGCGATGCCGTAAAGCAGCGGCAGGGCGTTTTGATACTCGCCACCTTCGGTATTTGGGTCGCCCTTTCCGCGAACGGCAACGTAGCTCATAGGCGGGACAGTTACGATGCTCGGCTTGCTTGCAGGTTTGTAGAGCTCCTTGCATTCCTTCTTAAAGTCGAACGCCATGTTGGCCGCCTTTCTGCGTATTGGCCTGCTTAGATAACGGAATCATATCATAGAAACGAACAGTTGTTCGAATGATTTTGCTGACAGATAGAGATGCGTGCGTTGTGTTTGGCGGTCGGCCTGACCCCGTCGATGATTTCTCTGCCTTCCCGGCGCCTCATCTATGGCTGTCGTTTCCCCATATAAAACCTGCCAAAATGAACCTGTCCCTTTTTGGTCGGCGTGAAATGGGTAATACTAAAGAGTTATCCGACCAGATGGGAACCGATCGATGGCCTATATCGAATTCAAAGACGTCATCAAAGCATATGGCGAGGGCGATGCCCGCATCCATGCGCTCGACGGCGCGAGCTTTACCGTTGAGCGCGGCGAGCTCGCCATTATCCTGGGCGCTTCGGGCGCCGGCAAGACTACGGCGCTCAACATCCTAGGCGGCATGGATACGGTAACCTCCGGCTCCGTGACAGTGGACGGGCGCGACGTGAGCTCTGCCAACGAGGCACAGCTCGTGGAATACCGCCGCGCCGACGTCGGCTTTGTCTTTCAGTTCTACAATCTGGTCCCCAACCTGACAGCGCTCGAAAACGTCGAGCTCGCGGCGCAAATCTGCCCCGATTCGCTCGATGCCGAGCAAACGCTTCGCCAGGTTGGCCTGGGCGAGCGCCTGGGCAACTTTCCGGCACAGCTTTCGGGCGGCGAGCAGCAGCGCGTGTCCATCGCCCGCGCACTGGCAAAGAACCCCAAGCTGCTCCTGTGCGACGAGCCCACGGGCGCGCTCGACTATAAAACCGGCAAGCAGATCTTGCAGCTGCTGCAGGATACCTGCCGCAAGCAGGGCATTACGGTCATCATCATCACGCACAACTCCGCGCTCGCGCCCATGGCCGATCGCCTGATCCGCTTTAAGAGTGGTCGCGTGGAGAGCGAGACGGTCCAGCAAAATCCCGTGCCGATCGAGACGATCGAGTGGTAGCGCCCATGGACCAGGACCGCCAAAACAGCCAACGCCGCGACGCGCGGAACATGGAGCACGAGCAGGATTTTACGACCTATCGCACCGCCCAAAGTTCAAACGATATGGTGCCGACGGTTTTTCGCCGCGGCATCCACCGCACAATCCGCGGCAGTCTTAAGCGCTTCTTATCTATCGTGGTCATCACCGCGCTTGGCGTGAGCGTGATGTGCGGTCTTAAGGCAGGCTGCGAAGATTTGCGCGATTCGGTCGACGCCTATTTTGACCAGCAGAATGTCTATGACATTAACGTGCAGTCGACCTATGGCCTTACGCGCGACGATCTTGCGGCTATCCAAGAGGTCGACGGCGTCGAGACGGCCGAGGGTATCTACACCGAGACCGCCTACACCGCCGTGGGCACAGCGCGCGAGCGCGTGGTCGTGCAAAGTCTCTCCAAGGAGAACATCGATCAGCCAGTGCTCGTGAACGGCGATTTGCCCGAGAGTGCCGATGAGGTCGCGGTGACTTCGCGTTTTTTGAAGGCTTCGGGCAAAAAGCTCGGCGATACGGTGAGTTTTGCCGCCAATGACGCGAGCTCGTCGAACCAAAGCGCCAAGGATCAGTTTGCCGCGGGCGATTACACCATTACGGCCGAGGTCCTCGATCCCACTGATGTGAGCTCCGACTCGACAGTCAACGCCTTTCGCGCTGCTTCGGCGGCGGACTATAAGTTCTATGTGAGTGAGGATGCCGCGACATCTTCTTCCTACTCCGCGGTCCACGTGATCGTCGAGGGAGCCAAGAGCCTCAACTCCTATTCGGATGCCTACGCGGCAAAGATCAACGAGGTCAAGGGCAATATCGAGAAGATCCGCGAGGAGCGTGAGAAGGCACGTGCTCAGGAGTTGACGGTTGACACGCCGGCAAGCTTAGATGCGGCCGAACGCCAGGCGAATATGCTCTTTGGGATTGAACAGGGCAACATCGACCGTATGGCCGAGGGCAGCGAGGAGCGCGTCCAGGCTCAGGCCGAGTTGGACCAGCGCCGCGCCGCCGCCAACCAACAATTCGCCGATGCCCGCGCCGAGCTTTCCGATCTGGGCGAATGCACTTGGTACATCCAGGACCGCGGTAACATCGCAAGCTACTCGAGCGTCGAGAGCGATAGCTCGTCAATTGAGGCCATCGCCACGGTGTTCCCGTTTATCTTCTTTATCGTCGCCGTGCTCATCAGCCTTACCACCGCCACGCGTATGGTCGAGGAAGAGCGCACGCTCATTGGCCTGTACAAGGCGCTCGGCTATTCACGCGGGCGTATCCTGTCCAAATACGTAGACTACGCACTGTGGGCGTGTCTGATCGGCGGCGTGCTCGGCAACATCATCGGATTTGTGGGCCTGCCGCTGTTCCTGTTTACGGTGTTCGACGACATGTACTCACTGCCCCAGATGCTGCTTTCGTACGACATCGTGTCGTCGCTCGTGTCGGTGGCGCTGTTTGCCGTGGGCGTGGTGGGCGCTACGATTATCGCCTGCCGCCACGAGATGGTCGAGACCCCAGCCTCGCTTATGCGTCCCAAGGCCCCGCGCGCCGGCTCGCGTATCTTGCTCGAGCGCATCGGCTTTATCTGGCACCGTATGGGCTTTTTGAACAAGGTGGCAGCACGCAACCTATTCCGCTATAAAAAGCGCGCCTTTATGACCATCTTCGGTATCGCCGGCTGCACGGCGCTCGTGATCTGCGGCATGGGCATCCGTGACACGTCGGTGGCGCTTTCGCCCAAACAGTACGGGCATATCACGCGCTACGACCTGCTGGCGGTCGCCAATCCCGACGACTTTACTCAGACGTGCGCGGCATTGGATGAGCGCAGCGCGGCCAATGATTCCAACGTGACCGCGACCTCGACCCTGCCGATTATGACCGACAACGTCACCTTTACGTTTGGCGGCAAGAGCGAGACCGTGCAGCTGATCGTGGTGCCCGATGACCGCACGGGTGACTTGGGCAATTACGTTCGCCTTGAGGATGAGTCCAAAGAGCCGCTGTCTTTGCGTGACGGAGATGTGTATCTGAGCAAGAGTTCACAGCTGGTGCTGGGGATTCAGCCGGGCGATACAGCACACGTCCAGGATTCGTCGCTCAACGTTGCCAAGGTCAAAGTCAGCGACATTTCGCTTAACTATCTGGGCAACACGCTTTACATGACGCAGAGCACCTATGAGCGCGCGTTTGGGCGCAGCGTTCGCCTCAATGGCATCTTTGCGCTGCTCAAGGGTTCGTCGGCCGACCAGATTGCGTTTAGCAAGAAGCTTAAGAGTGACGGCTGGCTTTCGATTTCGAGCACGGCCGAGCATTGGGAGAACTTTGAGGCGAACTTCACTATTATCAATTCCGTCGTGGTGCTCGTGACCTTTATGGCGGCGTGTCTGTCGTTTGTGGTGGTGTTTACGCTGTCCAACACCAACATCTCCGAGCGCGAACGCGAGCTGGCGACCATCAAGGTGCTGGGCTTCCGCCGTGGTGAGGTGCACCATTACGTCAACAAGGAGACGTTGATTCTCACGGCGATTGGCGCCGCTCTGGGCGTGCCGCTAGGCGGCTTGCTGGCCGAGAGCTTTACCTACATTTTGCAGATGCCGTCGCTGTACTTTGACGTCGAGGTCGAGCCGCTAAGCTACGTGCTCGCCGTGGTGCTTTCCTTTGGCTTTACGTTTATCGTCAATCTCGCCACCAATCGTACCCTCAACAAGATCGACATGGTCGGCGCCCTCAAGAGTGCCGAGTAACCTGTCCTGGGATCCAAGTTCTAGCGAACTGCCGACACGCCCGCAGCAGCGTTTTTGCATAAACCGCTCCGCCAAATGCATACTTTGACGGGGCGGTTGCTTTTTGCCCACGGGTACCCCCGGGGGCGGCGTGCAAATTCCGGAGTATTCAGCATCTCGGAGCCCGCGGGCGCGGGAATGGGAGTGCAAAACCGCGCCGAAAGCCTTGATTCTGAGCCCCCGGTGCCTCGAGGACCGATCATTTTTTACAGGATGCGGCCCATAGTGCCTGCCTTTCGCCCAAAATCCAGTATGCAGGTGCCTTCGGCTGCTGAATACTCCCAAAAATGCACGCCGCATCCCACCCTAGGCACCCGCAGCAAGAAGACGAATAGCCTCGGCCTCCCTAGTTGCCGCAGGAGGCCCCAGGGCTTACCTCCCAAATCTTTCCGCAGGACGGAAGGACCCCGCCGCGCGAAGCGCACGGCGGGGTCCAGACATGTCCGAGGACGATTTGGGAGGTAAGCCCTGGGGCCTCCGATGGGGGCGGTTCCAGCCGAGGCTATTCGTCGCCGAAGCTGATGCCCAGCGCCTTGGCCTCGCGCACCAGATCGCTCTGGGGGTCGACATACTTGAGCTTGCCGGCAACATCCTCGAGCGGCATGTGGCACATCTTGCCGTCGCGCAGGGCGATCATGTAGCCAAACTCGCCGCGCAGGCAGCCAAGCGCGGCCTCGACGCCGCACTGGGTCGCAAAGATGCGGTCCTGGGCGTCGGGCTGGCCGCCGCGCTGCGTGTGGCCGGGGATGGCAACGCGGGTCTCGCGACCGGTCTTGGCCTCGATCTCCTTGGCGATGTCGTAGACGATCGATGGGCTCGTACGCTCGGCGAGCTTCTTCTTGTACTCCTTCTTGGACAGCGCCGCGTCCTCCTTAGAGATGGCGCCCTCGGCGACGGCCACGATGGTAAAGCGGCTGCCGGTCTCCATGCGATGCTCGATGGTCTTGATGACCTGGTCCATGTCGTAGGGGATCTCGGGAATCAGGATGACGTCCGCACCGCCCGCGACACCGGCGTACAGCGGGATCCAGCCAACCTTGTGGCCCATGATCTCGATAACGAACACGCGGCCGTGACTCGAGGCGGTGGTGTGGATGTCGTCGATGCACTTGGTGGCGACGTCGATGGCGCTCGTAAAGCCAAACGTCATCTCGGTGCCCCAGGTGTCGTTATCGATGGTCTTGGGCAGGGCGATAACGTTGAGGCCCTCTTCGCGCAGGCGGTTGGCGGTCTTGGTGGAGCCGTTGCCACCCAGCATAAACAGGCAGTCGAGCTGCAGCTTATGATAGGTGTGGACCATCGCGGGCACCTTCTCGACGCCGTCGGCCTCGGGAATGTTCAGGCGCTTGAACGGCGTGCGGCTCGTGCCCAAAATGGTGCCGCCGCGGGTGAGGATGCCGCTAAAATCGGCGGGCGTCATGACGCGGAATCTGCTGTAGATAAGGCCCTGGTAGCCGTCCTCAAAACCGTAGATCTCGATAGGCTCTTCGCTATTGGTCATGAGCGTTTTGACGATGCCGCGCATGGTGGCGTTGAGCGCCTGGCAGTCGCCGCCACTGGTAAGAAGACCGATTCTAAGCATGATGAGTCCTTCCGGGCAAGTTATAACATGCGCATAAGTTTACCCCCGCACACTGTTGATACGGGGGTAAAACGTGTTAGCTCAAGCGTATGGAAATGTAAGCAACGTCAGGCGAGCGTAAGGACGACGGTGCCAGCTCCTTACAGCGCGAAGGCGTCGACGTCGCCCCAGTGGCGGCGCAGCGTGATGGCGGCAGCGGGCTCGGTATTGTCAAAGACGACCGACCATTGCGTATTGCTGGTGATGTCTTCCGGATTGGGCTCTTGCGCTGCAGCGCGTAGGGCCTTCCAAGCGACTGCCTCGTCTTGGGCGCCGGCATGGGCGTCAAGGACATCGGCGATGGCGACGGCGCGTTCCTTGCCATGGCCAAGCTCGCCATTCTTTTGGTTGGGCAGCACTTCGTCGCCATAGCAGGCGTAGAAGTTCGTAACCTGGCGTACAGGGGTCGCTTTGAAAGCGCGGTCCGGATCGCGCGGATCCCATTCTACTACGCGCGCGTCACCGGAGGCGTCGTTGATAAAGAAGTGGTAATCGCGTCCTGCCATGGCGTGCATGTCGTAGGCAGAAAGCAGGTCTACGGCCTCCTGTGTGGTAGCCGCGCGGTCGAGCACAAGGCGGATGGTGAGCGAAGTGTTGATGACGGGGCGTTGCGTGTCCTGGTCACAGGGCTTGGAATCCAGAGTGAGTACGGCAATGGACACGCCGCGTTCGTTAACACCTTCGAGCTGGGCAAACGGGCCCATGAGTGCGGCGGCACGTCCGGCGGCGGAGTCAAGCGGTGTGTTATCGCCCAGGTTGTTAAGGGCCGCAAAGCCGATGGAGGCATAGCCGTCGCGCGGGTGATTGCGCACCAGCAGCGCCGAGGTGTCGTCCTTAAAGTCGTAATTGCGACCGGTGCGCACGCGGCCTTCGGCATCTACGGCGACAAAAGCGCTGCAGGCAAACTGGGGCGCCTGGACATGTGCCGGCACGCCGGGCAGCACCTGCGCCACCACGGCATCGATGTAGGCCTGGTCGTCGTGCACGCCGGCGGCGATGATGCGGTCGAGGTCGTAGTCGTAAGCGATGTCGATTGCGTACAGGTCATAGCCATCCGCGTAGCCGGTCAAGCGTTTGAGCGACGCGGCGGACTTGATTTGCTTGCGGTAAACGATGCCGGCGGCAGCGGCAAGGCCGACGGCGACTCCCGCGACACCGCAGGCGATGGCAATGTTACGTGGCTTCATGACGGCTCCTCTCGTCCTGTTAGCGTAATTGTCGCAAAGGGAGCACGGGCATGATGGCTCAACTTGGCGAGCGGCGTGGGATTAAACATGGAATGAAAGGCACGGCGCTGGCGCGGCGGGGTATGCTGGAGGGGACCATCAACCCAGCGAAAGGGGAGAGCATGACGGATCAGGAAACGCCCGAGCGCGTGCACGTGACTGCCGACGATATCGAGGCTGCCAACGACCTTATCGACTTTATCGAGGCATGCCCCAGCATGTTCCATACGGCGGCGACCATTATGGCCGAGCTCGACGAGGCAGGCTTTACCTACCTGCCCGAGAACGCGGCATGGGATATCGAGCCGGGCGGGCGTTATTACACGCAGCGCAATACCTCGAGTGTCATCGCCTTTAAGGTGGGCGAGGACCTGGCCGCGACGTGGGGCGAGGACGGCGTTGCCGGCGACTATCATTTTCAGCTCACGGCGTCGCACAGCGATTCTCCGACGTTTAAGGTCAAGGCCGTGCCCGAGCTCGACGGCGCAGGCGAGACGCTGCGCCTGAACACCGAGGCCTACGGCGGCATGATTGACTACACCTGGTTCGACCGTCCGCTGGCGCTCGCGGGTCGCGTGCTGGTACGCGAAGGCGACCGTATTGAGAGCCGTCTGCTTGCCACCGAGCGCGAGGTCGCTATCATTCCGAGCCTTGCCATCCATATGAACCGCGGCGTTAACGAGGGCTTTGCGCCCAACCGCGCCATTGATCTGTGCCCGCTCATCAGCGCCGGCGATCTTAAGCAGGGAGATTTTGACGCCCTGATCGCCGACGAGCTGGACGTCGAGCCCGATCAGGTTTTGGGCCGCGATCTGTTCCTGGTCAATCGTCAGGATGCGCGCATTTGGGGCTGGGCCGACGAGTTTATCTCGACGCCCAAGCTCGACGACCTGGCCTGCGCCTACACCTCGCTGCAGGCATTTTTGGGTGCCGAGAACGCGCATGACGTCTCGGTCTTCTGCTGCTTTGATAACGAGGAGGTTGGCTCCGAGACCAAGCAGGGCGCCATGTCGACGTTCTTGGCCGATGCGCTGCGCCGCATCAACGGATCGCTGGGCTTCGACGACGAGTCGTACCATCGCGCCCTTGCCGCCTCGATGCTCGTGAGCTGCGACAATGCACATGCCGTGCACCCCAACCACGCCGAGAAGTGCGATGCCCGCAACCAGGTCGTGCTCAACGGCGGCATCGTCATCAAGGAAGCCGCCAACCAGCACTACTGCACCGATGCCTTTAGCCGCGCGGTGTTCCAGGCTATTTGCGATGACGCCGACGTACCCACGCAGGCCTTCGCCAATAAGAGCGATATGGCCGGCGGCTCCACGCTCGGCAACCTGTCGAACATGCAGGCGAGCATGCACGCCGTGGACGTGGGCCTGCCGCAGCTGGCCATGCACTCAAGCTACGAGACCGGCGGCGTGCGCGACGTGATGTACGCCATCCGCGCCCTCACCGCCTTCTACGAGCGCGACCTAACCATCAACGGCGCCGAAAGCGTGGAACTCTAAAATCTGCCAAAAAGGGATGTTAATTTTGGCAGGTTTTATCTGGGCGAATGCAAAGGGTAAAACCGAACTAGATCTGTGATACGTGGCCGCCGAGGTGCAGTGTGCCTCGGCGGCTTTTTGTGTACAGAGTACGGCTAATGCTTATCAATGCTATACATGCTTTACGTATCTACCATAGAGTTTTATGATAGTTTTGAAGTATTAAGGAGGGGTCATGACCACAACAGCCGCTCAGATCAACGTGCGTCTCGATGCCGATCTCAAAAGGAGTGGGGACGCCGCTCTCTCCAGGGCCGGTATGACGCCGAGCCAAGCGGTGCGAGCGCTCTGGCAGCTTGCAGCGTCGCTGGCCGATCGCCCCGGTGCGCTCGAGGATATCCTGCTGCCCAGTCGTGCCCGGGCGGAACAGCGCGAGCGCGAAAAGGCCGCCAAACGTAAACTCGAGCTCATGGATCAGGGATCGAAGCTGTTCGCTGCCGCTTGCCGTGAGTCGGGAATCGATACGGTCAGGGCTCAGCCATCGGACGACGAAGAGCTCAAACGGAACGCCTATGCTGATCGCTATGGCGAGGAGATGAGCTGGCTCTATGAGTGAGGCTCTAAAGCGCATCTTGGTTGACACCAACGTGTGGCTCGATTACTTCATTCCCTCACGACGTGGTCGTTCGGCGGCGATTGAGTTTTTACGCGATGCATGCACGGCGCAGGTGGATTTGCTGTATGCGGCGACATCGTCCAAAGACCTGTTCTATTTGATTTCAAGTGAACATAAGGCATGGTATCGGCGAGAGCGCGGTTCGCTGTCTCAAGATGCCGCTTCGGCGGCGACATCACTCGCATGGGATTGTCTTGATGTGTTGTCGCAACTTGCTACGCCCGTGCCCTGCGACCTGAGCGACATATGGATGGCGAGTAAGCAGCGTGAGCTCCATAGCGATTACGAAGACGATTTAATCATCGCGGCAGCGATACGCTCCCAAGCAGATTTACTGGTCACCAACGATGTCAAACTCTGTTCACACGCACCCGTCGCAGCAATGAACGTAGAAGACGCAAAGAATTACTTAGCAACGCTCTAACAATTTGAAGACCCCGCAGGTTGAATAAAAGTCAGCGAGAACCTGCCGAGACGCCGCAGGTCGAATGAAAGTCAGCGAGAGCCCGCCAGAGCGAGCAAGGTGACGTGAAAGAGGAGGGCATAGGCCTTTTGGCCATGCCCGACGATTGAACGTCAGATTGCCGCTCTGGCGGGCTCGCAGCGTCGAGGGGTTCCGGCGTTTGGCAAAACGCCGGAACAATTAGTGCTCGGTCCAGCAGCGAAGCGTCTCGCCGGCCTGCAGGTGACGCAGGTTCTCCGCGGCGATGTCGACCACGTTGTTGAGCGTGGCGGCCAAGTGGAACCAGCCGGAGACGTGTGGTGTGATGAGCATGTTGGGTGCATCCCACAGCGGGCTTGTGGCGGGCGGCGGCTCGGGGTCGGTGACGTCGACCGCGGCACCGGCAAGATGTCCGGACTCAAGAGCGGCAACCAAATCGTCTGCAACTACAAGATCGCCGCGGCCGCCATTGGCAAAGAAGGCACCCGGCTTCATCGCGGCGAAGAACTTGGCGTTCGCCAGGCCGCGGGTCTCGGGCGTGCTGGGCATAAAGGATGCAACGACGTCAGCTTCGGCTAGGCGCTCAGGCAGGGCGTCCATGCCGTCCATGTCCTCAAATACAATGGGGTAGACGAGCGGGTGGCGCTTGATGCCGCGGACGTGTGCGCCCATGTTGCGGCAGAGCGTGGCAAAGTGGCCGCCGATATCGCCCGCGCCCAGCACCAGCACGTTGGCGTTTTTGAGCGAGGTAACCGGGCCTAAATCCTCCCAGCGATGCTCGCGCTGCAAGTCGTGATAGCCGGGCAGGCGCTTCATCATGGAAAGAACCATGGCAAACATATGCTCGCTCACGGCCTGACCGTAGGCGCCGATCGAGCAAGACAGCTTGGCTTCAGCCGGCACGGTGCCGGCGGCAAGGTAGTCGTCATAGCCGGCGGTCTGCAATTGCAACAGCTGGAGATGCTCGCATGCCGTGAGCATGTCGGGGTCGATGTTGCCCAGGATCACGTCGGCATCGGCGACCTGCTCGCGCGTGGCGGCGTCGGAGCTCGTGTAGATAAAGTCCTCGCCCGGAGCGCTCGACTCAAGAATTGCGCGATGGCGGTCGTTGACGGGCAACAAAACCAGGATGTTCACAAACAGTCCTCTCCGCTCAACCTGCCAAAAAGGGACAGGCTTGTTTTGGCAGGTTTTATCAGGAAAAACGTTCAAATAAAACGCCGGATGCAAGACGAGCGTGCCCGTCAGCATCCGGCGTCCGCACGGCTACCAGCTCAGCAGCTCGTAGCCATCCTCGGTCACTACGAGCTGTACCTCGCACTGAGCCGAATCGCTGCCGTCCTTGGTGCGCACGCACCAGCCGTCGCCCTTGCTGATCTTGATGTCGGGCGCTCCGGCGTTGACCATGGGCTCGATGGTAAAGACCATGCCCGGAGCCATGATGGTATCCACATCGGGCGCCTCGGTGGTAAAGCCCACAAACGGGTCCTCGTGGAACTCCTTGCCAATGCCGTGTCCGCCGTACTCGCGCACCACGCTAAAGCCGGCGTCCTCGACCGTCTTTTGCACGGCTTCGGCCATAACGGAGAGCGGCAACCATGGCTTGACGGCTGCCAAGCCCGCTTCCACGCTGGCGCGGGTGACCTCGACCAGGCGCTGGCGCTCGGCAGAGACCTCACCGATGCAGAACATGCGGCTCGAATCACTAAAGTAGCCGTCCAGGATCGTGGAGCAGTCCACGTTGATGATGTCGCCCTCGTGCAGCACGTCCGTATCGCAGGGGATACCGTGACAGACCACATCATTGATCGAGGTGCATACGCTCTTGGGGTAGCCCTCGTAGTTGAGGTCGGCCGGCGTGCCGCCGTGCTCGACAGTGTAGTCGTAGATCATCTGGTCGATCTGGTTGGTGGTCATGCCCGCGGCGATGTGCTCGCCTACGTAATCGAGCACGCCCACGTTGATGGCGGCCGAGCGCTTGATGCCCTCGATATCGGCGGGCGTCTTGTAGAGCGTGCGGGGCAGAACCTCCCAGCCCTCTTCCCACAAGCGCTCGAGGCGCTCATCAAAGGGGCTATGGCATTTCTTATATTTTTTGCCGCTGCCGCACCAGCAAGCGTCGTTGCGGCCGGGCACGGGTCCTTTGTCAAACATGGCTAACTTCCTTTCATCCGCAGCTAGTATAGCCCACCCACGCGTCTATAAAAGTTGCGGTGATATAGTTCCGATTTAAGCGGTTTAACAGCACAAATAGGAACTATATCACCGCAACTGATGGGGCGGGATGGCGGGCACTGGCTGCTGCGTGGTTTTGCTAGTAGCTCACCTGGCAAGGAATGCCGAGGGCGCGCACGCGTGCAGCGATCGTGTCGAGCACCTCGGGCGCCGCTTTGGCAAGGCCGGCGACCGGTGTCTCGCGAGCCACCGTGTAGATGGTCGCCTCCTGCGGGCGAATGCGCTCGAGCGCCGCGAGCCAAGGGCCGACGTACTCCTCACCGGTGTTATCGAGAGACTTGCCCCGGTACTCACCGCTCAAAAACATCGTCTGGATAATGACGTGGCCGTTAAAGCTCGCGAACGTTTCGATCTGGTGCTCTACATCGTAGGGGCCAACGGGCTGGTCGAGCAGCTGGATAAATGCCGGGTCGACCGTATCGAGCTTGAGGATGTTGTCGTCGACCATCATGAGTGCATCGTGCACCTGGGGACGGTCGGCGCGCGTGCCGTTGGAAAGCACGGCAATCTTGGTGTTTGGGGCCAGCTCGTCGCGCAGCGCGACGGCGCCGGCGATGGCCTGCGGAAACTCCGGTGCGGCGGTGGGCTCGCCGTTGCCTGCGAAGGTGATTACATCGGGGAGCTCGCCCTCGGCTGCCATCTCGTGCAGCTTGGCCTCGAGTGCGTTGAGCACCACGGCAGCCGTGTTATAGGGCTCGTGGCAGGGGCGCTCGGCGTTGAGACCGTTCTCGCAGTAGATGCAGTCGAACGTGCAGATTTTGCCGCTGGCCGGCATCATGTTGACACCGAGCGAAAGGCCCAGGCGACGGCTGCGAACGGGCCCAAAGATGGGGCTGGCATTCAAAAACGTAGACATAGGCATATGCTCCTTGGGACAGTTGAGCTTAAGCATAGCATCGGTCTTCATGTGGGTCGCGGGTTTGGGTGCTGTTGTTTAGGCAGAAACCTTGCAATCGAGTGAGTTTCCGAAACCCTGTCATGAAAGAGTGCGAGTCGGGTACAGTAAGCGCATTCATGTACGCACAAAATGACGCCATCTGGCCAAGCCGCACCCCGGCACGGTCTGGTGGTGTTGACGATGGGACCACAGTATGGATTTTACGGTCGAGAATGCAGGCACTACGATCGCCTGCCGCGAGTATGCTGGCGTGGATGTATCGTCTGATGCACCCGCCTTGGTGTGCGTGCACGGTGCGTGTGTCGATGGTGTCTTTTTTGACGGCATCGCCCGCGAGCTCGCCTGCGACTATCGCGTCATTGCCTACGACCGCCGCGGTTGCGGCGAGAGCGGCGACGCTGCAGACGGACGCTACGACCTCGCCGCCCAGGCCGCCGACCTGCAGGCCGTTATCGAGCATATTGGCGCTCCGGCAAACGTGCTCGCGCACAGTGCCGGTACGCTGGTGGCGCTGGAGCTTCTCCGTGCAAACCCCGCCATAATCTCACGTGCGATTCTGCATGAACCCGCCGTGACAGATGAGGGTGCCGGTCTGGGCGCGGCCCCGGTTTTGCTCGAGATGATCGCCGCGGGAAAGGTCTCCAGGGCATTGCGGGCCTTCCTGGGCGCCATCGGCGATTCGGACCCTGAGGCTCCCAAGCTAACCGAGGCAGAAGCCAAGCATGCCCTGCGCAACGGCCGTAGTTTCATGGCAAACGAATACGGGATCACTATGACCTGCGTTCCCGATTGGGATAGCGTTCGTGCGTCAAAAACGGTGGCCGCCGTGCTCCTGGGCGAGCTCTCGATTGGCACGCCCCGCGAGGCGGGCACGAGGGTGGCGGCTGAGCTTTTGGACTGTCCACTCGCAATGGTTCCCGGTGCGCACAACGGCCTGCGCGATCGCCCGGCAGCGGCTGCCCAGACTGTCCGTGGCATCCTGGGGCTCTAACAGCTGTAAAAAACAAAACAGGCTTCACTCGCAAACGTTTCGGCTGCGTTAACAAATGTGCTCAAAACCTCACGTCTGCGGCTTCAATCGCGCCGTCTGCCAACTCATAAAAATGTAACAGCATTCACGTGCTTACCTGCATCGGCAAGGTGTTACCCTTGTGCCATTTGGAACCCACCGCTACCATGCGAAACTATCGAAAGGGCCCCATATGCTCAATAGTCACGAGGTCAATCTAACCGACGAGGAGGCTGCCGCCGAGGTCGCCCGTGTCGCGAAGACCTACCCCGTGGTACGTTTGCTGTCGGCCGATCAGATTAAGAGCGAGCCCAACTGCCTGCTCGCCGGCGATCGCTGCCCTTGTCTGCGTCAGTCGAGTCTTGAGGTCTTGACAGATTCCGATGAGGTGTCGGAGCAACTGCTCAACGATGGCGTTGAGTACCGCGCCCATCTGCGCCCTCTGAAGGTCGAGGGCAAGCCTCACGTCCTGCTGATGGTGCGTCCGATCGATGAGCAAGAGGCCGCAGAAGAGGACCTTGTCTACACCGACGTGCTGACGAGCGTGCACAATCGCCGATATTACGAGGAAAAGCTCCGAAGCGCCCGCATGAATGCCGGCGTTGCGATGATCGACCTTGATGATTTTAGGGTCTTCAACGACACGTGTGGCCGTCATGCCGGCGATCTTGCGCTCGGTGCTGTGGCAACAGCCATACGCAGCGGAATTCGTTCGACTGACGAGCTTGTGCGCTATGGCTGCGACAAGTTTGTGGTCGTCATGCCCAATATTCCCTCCGATGACTTCACCCGTCGCCTGCATCAGGTATCCGATGCCGTTCATTCCACGATTATTCCGGGCCATGAGTACGTGAGCTTGACGGCATGTGTTGGTGGCGTTCGCATTCATGGCGAGACGGTCGATGGGGGCGTTGGCCGCGCTGTCCAGTTACTGAGCCGCGCTAAGGCAAAAGCCGGTACGGTCGTGACCGATGCCGATTCCATCGAGGCCTTCCAAAGCGAAAAGCCATTGGTGCTTATCGCCGATGACTCCGAGATGAACCGAGCCATTCTCAACGAGATGCTCAAGGACGAGTATTGCATCCTCGAGGCCGACAACGGTCGTACGGCGCTCGACATGGTCGACCGCTATGGCGATGAGTTGTCGCTCGTGCTGCTGGACATTGTCATGCCGGGCATAAGTGGCTTTGAGGTGCTGGCCGATCTGTCGCGCCGATCGGGTATCGATAATCTGCCTGTCATCATGATTTCGAGCGAAGATTCCGATGATGCGGTTCTGCGCGCGTACGAGCTGGGCGCCTCGGACTATATCAACCGCCCGTTTGACTCCCGTGTCGTGCGCCGCCGTGTAAGCAACACCATCCGCCTATACGCCAAACAGCGCCGCCTGACGAACCTGCTGTCCCAGCAGTACAACGAGCGCGTCAAGAACAGTCGCATGCTCATCGACATCATGGCCGGCGTCATGGAGCTTCGCAACGGCGAGAGCGGCAGGCACGTTACGAACATCGAAAAGCTGACCGAGCTGCTGCTTGGCTGTCTGGTCCAGCGTAGCGGCGCGATCTCCCTCGACAATGAGGAGCGCTCCACGATTGCCCTGGCTTCGGCGCTGCACGATATCGGCAAGATGTCGATTGACGATGCGATTCTCAACAAACCCGGACGCCTTACGCCCGAGGAATTCGAGATTATGAAGACGCATACCACGATCGGCGCCGACATGTTGCTTGAGCTGGGTAGCCATCACGCCGGCAATGCGCTTATGGAATATGCGTACCAGATTGCGCGTTGGCATCACGAGCGCTGGGACGGCAAGGGGTATCCCGATGGCCTTAAGGGCGACGAAATTCCCATTGCCGCACAGGTGGTTTCGGTGGCCGACGTGTACGATGCGCTGACGAGCGTGCGCGTGTACAAGGATGCCATCCCGCACGAGGAGGCTATCCAGATGATCCTGGACGGTAAGTGCGGTACCTTTAACCCGCTGCTTCTCGATTGCCTGCTCGAGGTGCAGGACCAAATTGCCGAGACGTTGGCACGCCCCGCTGACGTCGTCGCGTTTCCCACGATTTAGTTTGACCAAAGGAGTTTTAACCCATGATTTCCATGCGTGAGGCGTATGAGAAGATCGGCGCCAATTATGATGACGCGTGCGCTCGGCTGATGGGCGAGGAAATGCTTGCCCGCTTTGCCCTCAAGTTTTTGGATGACGAGAGCATGGACAAGCTGGAAGTTGCTATGGCGGCAGGAGACGCCAAAGGTGCGTTTATGGCAGCGCACACGCTCAAGGGCGTGAGCCAGAACCTGGGATTCGATAATCTGTACGAGCCGGCGGTCGTAGTGACCGAAGCGCTGCGTGGCGCCGATGGCGTTGACGGCGCCCGCGAGAGCATGCATGCGTTGCAGCAGCAATATGCGGCTACGATGTCGGCCCTGCGCGAGGCGGCTGAATAAGGGCTTGCGAGCTTTGATGTGTACCTGCCGCGTATAGGTAAAAGGGCGCCCCGTCGGACCATGTGTCTGGCGGGGCGCCCTTGTCTGTTGTGTGGTCCGCGAGCTAGCGGGCCTGCTTTACCTTGGCCGCTGCCTCGACAAACGACTTCCACAGGTTAAAGTCGGTCTCGAGCGTCTTCCAGGTGTACTCGGGATGCCATTGCACACCCAGGCAGAACGGCTGGCCCTCGACCTCAATGCACTCGGGAACGCCATCGGTCGCCTGGGCGACCAGGCGCGTATGCTTACCCAGACGATCGACGCAGCAGTGGTGTGCGGAGTTGGTCTGGATCAGCCTGTGCCCGCCAAGCGCGCGCTCCAGCAGCGAGCCCGGCATGACCTCGACAGGGTGCACGGGGTCGTTGAGCACGTGGGTGTGGCGCCACTGCGTGCGGCCCTCGCGCGCACCCAGGCTCGGCACGTCCATGCACAGGGTGCCGCCGGTGGCGACGTTGAGCAGCTGTGTGCCGCGACAGGTGGTAAAGAGTGGCTTTTTGGCGCGGAGCACCTCACCGACCAGCTTAAACTCAAAGCTATCGCGGATCTCGCAGCAGAGGGTGGGGTCGTAGGGTCGATCATCGCCCCAGCGCTTGGGGTTGACGTCCGGGCCGCCGGGGATGGCGATGCCGTCGGCGATATCGACGTAATGACGGATGACCTCAATGTCCTCGGTGATGGACATCTGCAGTGGCAGGCCACCGGCGGCAAGGATGGCATCGACAAAGACACTTGCGATTTCCTCGTTGGGGGAGAGCATCTCGCTTAAAAACGGCTTTGCCCCTTCCCAACGCGGCGCCACCAGGATGAGTGGACGGTCAGCGGGGGCAACGTCGACGTGCGGGGTATAGGACGAGGAAGTACGAGTTCCGATCATAGGTGTTGCTTTCGAATCTGAAGGTGACAGGGCGCATGAGAGGCGTGGGACAACACTTCTGATGAATTTGTTCCACGGGATGGCTGGTTAGTGGCCCTTAATGGAGTTGAGGAAGTCCTGGGCGCGCTTGGTCTGGGGGTGGTCGAAGAACTCGTCGGGTGTGCCGGTTTCCACGATCTGGCCGTCGGCCATAAACACGACGCGGTCGGCCACGCGGCGGGCGAAGTTCATCTCGTGCGTGATGACGATCATCGTCATGCCCTGCTGGGCCAGACGGACCATGACCTCGAGCACCTCGTTGATCATTTCGGGATCGAGGGCGCTCGTGGGCTCGTCAAAGAGCATGGCCTTGGGTTGCATGGCAAGCGAGCGGGCGATGGCCACGCGCTGCTGCTGGCCGCCCGAGAGCTGTGCGGGCACCTTATCGGCCTGCTCGGCAACGCCCACGCGGCCCAGCAGGTCCATGGCGCGCTCGCGGGCCTCGTCCTTGGAGACACCCAGTACGTCGACCGGTCCCAGCATGACGTTCTGCAGGACGGTCATATGTGCGAACAGGTTGAACTGCTGAAACACCATGCCCAGCTCGGCACGCATGCGGGCAAGATCCTTGCCTTCCTGCGGCAGGGGCTCGCCCTCGATGAGGATCTCGCCCGAGTCGATGGTTTCCAGACGGTTGATGGTGCGGCACATGGTCGACTTGCCCGAGCCCGAGGGTCCAATCACAACGACGACCTCGCCGCGGTCGACCGAGAGATTGATGTCGTTGAGGACGTGCAGATCGCCATAGTGCTTATCGACGTGTCTGAGCTCGATCAGCGGCTGATTGCCGGTGGAAGAGGTGCTCTGTGCCATGGTGCTCGGCTCCTTATGACTCGAAATGGTAAAGCGTTAGCGGATGATGGTCGCGCCGGTCTTGTGCGAAACATAGACAGCGGCCTTGTTGATCGCGACGTTGATGAGGATGTAGATGACCGCGATTACCAGGTAGACCGACACGAGGGCGTCGTAGTTGGTAATGAGCACGCGGGCGTTTTGCATGAGGTCGGGGTAGCTCACCACATAGGCGACGGTGGTGTCTTTGACTACGACCACAAGCTGCGAAATCAACGACGGAATGATAAACCGAATAGCCTGCGGCAACACGATTTTAAAGGTGATTTTGGCCTTGGAGAGACCGAGCGCCTGGGCGGCCTCGACCTGGCCGCGCGGCACGGCATTGACGCCGGCGCGGAAAATCTCGGCCAGCACGCCGGCTGCGGCGAGCGCGACGGGAAGCGTGAGCATCCAAAACGACGGCAGCGCGATCTTGTACTGGGGCAGCACCAAAAAGAAGAAGTAGATGAACAGCAGGCTCGGTACGCCGCGGAAGAAGTCGGTGAGCACACGGCAGGCCAGCTGCAGCGGCTTGATGTCGCTCGTGCGGCCGAGCATGAGGGCCAAGCCCAGCACCAGCGCGATGGCGCCAGCGGTGAGTGCGACTTTAACGGTGCCCTCAAAGCCGGCGAGCAGGAACTTCCATGTGGTGAGGTGCGTAAAGAAATACCAATAGTGGACCGAAAGCTGGCCGGTCACATAAAAGCGCTGCAGTACCAGGACGACGAGTGCGGCGACGGCAACGAGCGAGATGGCGGTGCCGACGCGAATCTTGGCGCGCATCTTGGGGCCGGGAGCCTCGTAGAGCGCATCGCGCATGGTGAGCGCGGAGGTGGAGTGCTTGCTCATCGGAGGATCCTCACCTTCTTATCGATATAGTTGCCAATGTGGCTCACCACAAAGGCCGTGCCCAGGTAGCCGAGCGCCGAGATAAAGAACGCGGCGACGCCGCCGAGCGAGCGCGTGTTGATGTAGCTCACCACGCCGGTGAGCTCCTGCGGTTTAAGCGGCACCTGACTGCCGAGTGCGGTGGTGAGCATGACGGCGATAAAGAGGTTGGTCATGGGCAGCACACTCGAGCGCAGCGCCTGCGGAATCACGATCTTGGCGAGGATGCGATTGAAGCCCATGCCCAGCGAGCGGGCGGCTTCCACCTGGCCGACGCCGACGGTGTTGATGCCGCTCATAAAGTTTTCGGAACCAAAGGCCGAGCCCAAAAGGACCGTGGCGACGATAACGCAGGTGCGGTAGGGCAGGACGACCTTGAGCGGTGGCAGCGCATAGACGACGATGATGAGCAGCGCGATGCCGGGGATGTTACGGAAGACCTGGACATACAGGTCGCCAAAGACGCGCAGCGGCTTGAGCGGCGACACGCGCATCACGGTGACGGCGACGGCCAGCACCATGGCGATGGCAAACGACTCAAGCGTCATGCCCCAGGTTGCTAGCAGGGCGTCGATATAGTTCTGGCCATAGAGCGACCAGAGCTCGGAGAGACTCATGCGGACCTCCTGCCGATAAGGAAAGGGGCTCCCGTGTGTACGGAAGCCCCGACAACTTAGTAAGGAAACAGTTTATCGCAATAAAGCGCATCGTGCGTTTCCATAATGGTTTCGTTGCGGCCGTTACCAGGCTCGCTGCCTAGGCGCCGATCTCGGGCAGCTCGGGAACATTGGTGTCGCCCGTACGGTCGCCGATGCAGATCTGCCACAGCTCGGTCCAGGTGCCGTCGTCCTCGATCTTCTTAAGGAAGTCGTTGACAAAGGCGACGCCGTCGGAATCGAGCGGCAGGCCGATGCCATAGGGCTCCTTGCTGCCGAAGGGCTTGCCGGCGATCTTGTACTTACCGGGCTCGCGAACCAGGGCGCTCTGCTGCATGTTGTTATCAATGACGTAGGCGTCAACGCGGCCCTGCTGGAGTGCCTGGCGGGCCTCCTCGTCGGTCTTGAACTCCTGCTGGCTGGCCTTGGGGGCGAACTCCTCCAGGATGGCGGGGCCGTTGGAGCCGGACTGGACGGCGACGTTCTTGTCGGCCAGGTCGTCGACGCTCTTGATGTCGTCGTTATCGGCGAGCACCAGGATGGCCTGCTGCGTGTAGTAGTAGGGACCGGCAAAGGAGACGAGCTTCTTGCGCTCGTCAGTGATGGTGTAGGTGGCAAAGACGGCGTCGACCTGGCCGTTCTGCAGGACGGACTCGCGCGTGTCCGAGGTCACCTGGGTGATCTCGACCTTGTTCTCGCCCAGAATGTAGTTGGACAGGAGCTGTGCGATACCGGCGTCAAAGCCGCGGGTCTGGCCGTCTTTCTCGTTGAGGAGGGAGAAGAGCGTGGAGGTCTGAACGCCACCGATCTTAAAGACGCCGGCGTCCTTGACGGCCGTCGCCCAGGTGCTGGCGGCGATGGCGTCGTCATCGGCCTTGGGACCGTTGTCGACGAGCTTGTCGAATGCCTTGGCATCGAGCGTGGTGGAAGCCTCGGTATCCTCGGAGCCCTTTGAGGAGCCGGCGGCGGAACCCTTGTCGGCCTCGGCGCTGGTGTCGGAGCAGCCGGCAAGACCAAGGCCGGCGACGGTTGCGAAGGTGGCGGCAACGAAGCCGCGGCGGTCGAGAACGACCTGCTGGGAGAGGTTCTTGCTCATAGTAGAACACCTTTCTCAATAAAATCCCTAGCGGTTGAGTAGAGTTATACCCCATTGCGTTCAGACGGGTCAACACGAAATAACTCAGAAACATACTTACCTTATGGGTAATTCTACCTACCAAAAAGGGACAGGCACCTTCGTGGTGGTTTTGGCCGATGTGGCGGCATGCCTTGTTGCTTTGTCTCGATCTGTAACATCTGCAGCCATTTTTGCCGAGTAACTGTTACAGATCGAGATTTTCTCTTCAGGGGAATTCGAATGTCTCAATCTGTAACATCTGGACGGGCAAAAGGTCTCTATCTGTTACAGATTGAGACAAACGTCGGGGACTAAGACGTCTTGTCTCAATCTGTAACAGTTAGACGGAAATTCGGACCCTAGATGTTACAGATTGAGATAATCGCGTCGCGAAAATAAAAACCTCCGCAGGGGTGCTTCCCTTGCGGAGGTTTTCTTACTCGTTGAGTAGTCTCACGGCTTCGGCGGCCATATTCTCGACCGTCATGCCGTACTGCGCGAGCAGTTCGTTGGGGTCGTAGCGGTCGGGAAAGCCCTTGGCGATGCCAAAGGTGCGCGTGCGCACTGGCGTACAGGCCAAGTAGCACGCGACGCGCTCGCCCCAGCCGCCGTCCAAGATGCCGTCCTCGAGGGTGACGACAACGCGATGCTCGGCGGCAAGGCTGTCGAGGAACTCACGGTCGAGCTCGGTTGCAAAACGCGGGTTGACGAGCGTGGCCTCGATACCGTACTCGGCAGTCAGGCGGTTTGCCACGCGCTCGCCCAGCTCAAAGAAATCGCCGAGCGCGAGCACGGCAACGTCGCGGCCCTGGCGCACCACGTTGTAGCGAACGGCGCTGTAGTCGGTGTCCTCGGCGGGCGCAAGGTCGGGACGGCTCACCAGGCCAATACCAGGCACGCGGATCGCCACGGGATGCTCGCGGTGGTCGAGCGACCAGCTCAGCATGGACAGATATTCCTCCATGCAGGCCGGCGCTAGGTAGTGCATGTTGGGAAGAGCGCCCAGCATGGAAATATCGAAGAACGAAAGGTGCGTCTCGGATGTGGTGCCAAAGATTGAC
This sequence comes from uncultured Collinsella sp., assembly GCA_958448275.1. Classification (GTDB taxonomy): domain Bacteria; phylum Actinomycetota; class Coriobacteriia; order Coriobacteriales; family Coriobacteriaceae; genus Collinsella. The sequence continues at coordinate 36,354 of CAUDDF010000005.1, read as the reverse complement.
GCACCAAACACCAGGATGGTTGCGGGGGCGTCGTTGAGGCACAGGTCGTGCCACAGCTCGTCGTAGGCGCGCTGCAAAAACGTGCCGTACACACCAAAGACTGGCTTGGCGCCCGAGCGCGCAAGCGCGGTGGCAAAGGTCACGGCGTGCTCCTCGGCAATGCCCACATCGACGAACTGTTTGCCGGCGGCAGCGCGAAGCTCGGGTGTAAAGCCCATGATGTAGGGCGTGGCGGCCGTGATGCCCACGACCTGCGGATCGCGCTCGATGGCGGCGCTGAGCGCCTCGCCCGTAATGTCGGCATAGGTGCGCGGCGCAGGCTCGCTCGGATGGCCCGGGCAGAGCTTGCGGCCAGTCGCCATATCAAACGGACCCACGTGGTGCCAGCGCTCGGGGTCGCTCTGGGCCGGCTCAAAGCCCTTGCCCTTGGCGGTGGAGACGTGCAGCACGATGGGATGATCGATATTGCGCAGTTCCTGCAGCGCGTCGACGAGGGCCAACACATCGTTACCGGCGTCCAGATAGCGGTAATCGAGCCCCAGCGCGCGAAAAACGTTGCGCTCACAGGTGCCGTTGCTGGCGCGTAACTCGGTCAGATTGCGATACAGGCCGCCATGGTTCTCGGCAATGGACTGGTCGTTATCGTTGACGATGATGATCAGGTTGCTATCGAGTTCGGCGGCATTGTTAAAGCCCTCAAACGCCAGGCCGCCCGAAAGCGAGCCGTCGCCAATGATGGTGATGACGTTATACGTGTCGCCCGCCAGGTCGCGCGCGTGGGCAAGGCCACAGCCCAAGCTCACCGACGTGGAGGTATGGCCCATGGCGAACAAGTCGTGCTCGGACTCGTCGGGATTGGCAAAGCCAGAAGCCTCGCCATAACGCTCCGGATCGATATAAGTGTACGCGCGTCCCGTCAGCGCCTTGTGGGCATAGGTCTGGTGCGAAACGTCAAAGACAATCTTATCGATGGGGGAGTTAAACACGCGATGAAGCGCAACCGTAAGCTCAACGACGCCCAGGTTGGGGGCAACGTGTCCGCCGACGGCGGCGGAGCTTTCGAGGATTGCCTGGCGGATCTCGCTGCAGAGCTGCGGGAGCTCGGCGCGATTAAGAGCCTTGACGTCCTCGGGCGTTGTCGTTTGCGTAAGCAGCATCGTTGTGGGTTACTCCATGCGAATCGAGCGCCGGCGCTCCCTCGGCCGGCACAATTGCACAAAACAGTCTCGCACATTTTGGCGTTTGATATGTGACGGCGGCGCGGTAATTCGCCAACTGGCGGGGCAAAACGTTTTGTCCGATGCCATACTGGTAGATTCGATGATGATTTTATTCCATGCGTGCAGGTCGTGGCTTGTCGCCGTGAGTCGCTGGAAGGAGGCAGCATGTCCGATGTCGTTCGTGCCGAGAAAATCGCGTGCGAAGTAGACCATGCTGCCCGTCAACTGGCACAGGCGGGCCGTCTGGATCTGACGCGCGAGTTTATCCAGCATGGCGATGTGACGGTGTATACGCATGTGACCTCGGTGGCGCGGGCAAGCCTGTCCTTTGCCGAGCGCCTGGGCCGCGTCGGTGTCTCGGTCGACCGCGCCTCGTTGCTGCGCGGAGCCTTGCTGCACGACTACTTTCTCTATGACTGGCACGATCCCGATCCGAGCCATCGCCTGCACGGGTTTCGGCATCCGTTTTTTGCCCTGGCGCGTGCCGAAGAGGATTTTGAGCTGACGCCGCGCGAGCGGAATATCATCGTGCGGCATATGTTTCCGCTGGTGCCCGTGCCGCCGACGTGTCGTGAGGCTTGGATTGTGTGCCTGGCGGATAAATGGTGTGCGCTGCGCGAGACGGTCGCCGGCCGCCTGCCGCGCAAGGACGAGGCGGACGATGGCGTGAGCAGCGAATCGAGTGAAAAGAGGAGAGGGTAGACGGTGGGGACCGCGATCGACATGGCATTTGACGGCGCGACGCTTGCCGCCTGTCCGCTTTCGGCGCTGGTGCTCTCGTTTGCCTTCTACGGTTTTTGCGGTTGGGTATGGGAATCGACAGTCTGCGCCATGCTCAACCACGGGCGCTTTGCCAACAGCGGCTTTTTGCTGGGACCGTGCTGCCCCATCTATGGCGCGGGCGGCATTGCCTGCTGGCTGCTGTTGCGCGGGATTCCGGATGCCTCGAGCCAGTTTGTCGCTGCAGCGCTCGTATGCAGCGTGATTGAGTACAGCGTAGGCGTGCTGCTGGAAAAAACAACGGGCGCTCGCTTTTGGGACTATTCGCACCTGCCGTTTAACCTGCACGGACGCATCTGTCTGTACTGGGCATGCGCGTTTGGCTTGGGTGCGTTGTGCATTTGCCGTTTAGTGGAGCCGGCATTGTTGGGGCTGCTTGGCCATCTGCCGGTGCTGATTGTGCGGCTGTCCGCCTTTATCGTCGCGGTTGCGATGATGGTCGACGCGGTGTGCTCGTTGGCGAGCTGGCGGCGTCTGTCCGATCAGCTGGAGCGTGTGCGCGCCGACCTTGCCGACCGCATCAATGAGTCGCTCGCCGATGCGTCCGACTCCATGCTCGAACGTATTCCCGATTCGGCGATCGACTCGGTGGCACAGACGCATATCCGCAGCCGTGCCGTTAACGCATGGCTGGCGGAGCTGGGCGATGCGACGCTCGATGCCCTGCGCGAGAAGGCTTCGATGCCGACGTTTATTTCGGATGGTGCTCGCGGCCTGGCGCTCGCTGCCCGCCGCGTGGCCGATGCCGCGCCGAGCATGCCGCGTCCGTCGCTCAGTCGTCGCCTTGCCGGCAAGCGCATGAGCCGCCCGGTACCGAGCGTGTCGCTCAGTCGTCGTGACCTGCGCTTTTTCAATGCCTTCCCGCGCCTGCGCATCAATCGCTACGAAGGTGTCATTCGAGCAACTAATCTCCGCGACCGCGCCCACGAGCTGTTTCGGCACTAGCCAGAGCGGGGCCAAGTGCGCCCTTCTCGCTCGCGTATTTCCCGTTCGTTTCGCGCCCGTTGCCGCGCCGTTTCCAAGATTGCGGCACCGTTTCTATTCGACAACGCAGCGTTTAACAACGTCGTATCTGGTCTATACCAGTTGCCCCTCGGCCGCATTATGGGCGCCGACAACGTTCATGCGATCAAGGGGGAGCGAATGTACGATACGGGATCGACAACGTTTATGCTCATCTGCACCATGCTCGTGTTTTTAATGACACCGGGTCTGGCGTTTTTCTACGGCGGCCTGTCCAGGCGCAAAAATGTCATCAACACCATGCTCATGTGCTTTGGCGCCATTGGCCTGGTTGGTGTGCTGTGGATTGTTGCCGGCTGGTCGCTGGCCTACGGCGGTGACGGCTCGAGTCCGTTTATTGGAGGCCTTGACCAGCTGCTGTGCCTGCCGGTGCTCGGCCAGGTGCTGCAGGCGGCCGAGGGCACCGCGTCGGACGGCGCCGTCTACCCGGAGATTATCAACATCGCCTTCCAGATGGCGTTTGCCATGATCACCGCCGCTATCGTTACGGGCAGTCTGGCAGGCCGCGTTAAGTTTGGCGCCATGACGGCCTTCCTGGGCATTTGGCTGCTCGTGGTCTATGCGCCGCTTGCCCACATGGTTTGGGGCGGCGAGGGCTCCTTTATCGGCGACATCATCGGCGCGCTCGACTTTGCCGGCGGCGACGTGGTACACATTTCGTCCGGTCTGACGGGTCTGATTCTCTGCTTAATGCTCGGCCGTCGTCGTGGCTTTGGCATGGTGAGCTACCGTCCACATAACGTGCCGTTTGTGGCGTTGGGTGCCGGCCTGCTTTGGTTTGGCTGGTTTGGCTTTAACGGCGGCAGCGAGTTTAAGGCCGACGCCGTGGCGGCACTTGCCATCCTCAACACCGTGACGGCCAGCGCAGCGGGCATGGTCTCGTGGCTTGCCGTCGAGCGCGTGCACACCGGTCGCCCCACGCTGGTGGGTGCCAGTACCGGTTTGGTTGCGGGCCTTGTGGTGGTCACGCCCGGCGCAGGCTTTGTCGAGCCGTGGGCGGCGCTGGTCATGGGCCTGATCGTCTCGCCCGTCTGCTACTTGGCCATCAGCCATCTCAAGACCAAGTTCGGCTACGACGATGCACTCGATGCGTTTGGCTGCCACGGCATCGGCGGCATCTTGGGCGGCGTGCTTACGGGCCTGTTCTGCGTGCCGGAGCTCTCGTGGACCGGTAAGGGTGGCCTGTTCTACACGGGCGACGTGTCGCTGCTCGTCTCGCAGATTTTGGGCATTGTGGTGACGGTCGCTATTGTACTGGTGCTCGACTTGGTGATCGCCGCGGTGGTCAAGGCGCTGTTCCACGGCAGCCTGCGCGTGGACGAGGCCGACGAGGCGCTGGGCCTGGACGCGAGTCAACACGGCGAGAGCGCATATCCCTCCTTCTCGGGACTCGATTAGCAGCTTCCCCAAGCACCGCACCTTGCTGTTCAATCGTCGCTCACGTACTTAAGTACGCTTCGCTCCTCTTTCACGGCAATCTGCGGCACTTGGGAAACCTGCTAAGACCAGTCAGTTGAACTTATTGATCTCTGAGGTTGGTTTGCGACACCTGGGAAACCCGCGTCTCATGTAAAGGGATACGTTGATTATTGAGAGGAATTCATTATGAAAAAGATCACGGCTATCGTGCGCCAGGAGAAGCTTGAGGTTCTTAAAGACGCGCTGTTTGCTGCCGATGTTCGTGGTATGACCATCAACCAGGTGCAGGGCTGCGGCGCGCAGCATGGCTGGAAGGAATACGTGCGCGGCAACGAGTTGCTTGTCAACACGATTCCTAAGGTGCAGTTCACGCTCATTTGCGCCGACGAGCACGTCGACGGCATTGTCGACATCATCTGCAGCGCCGCCCGCACCGGCGCCGTCGGAGACGGCAAGATTTGGGTCGAGCCGGTCGAAGAAGTTATCCGCATCCGTACTGGCGAACACGGCCCTTCTGCGGTGTAGAATCGACCGCCTGCCATCCGCAACGTTAAAATACTGCAATGAGGCACAAGACTTGCGTTGCGGATGGACAGATTATGGGGCGTAATAAATATCCCGAGGAGACGGTCGCGAAGATTCTCGACGCGGCGCTGGAGCTATTCTGCGCACAGGGTTATGAGGGGACGAGCATTCAAGATATCGTCGACCGCCTCGATGGCATGACCAAGGGCGCTGTCTATCATCACTTTAAGAGCAAAGAAGAGATTTTCAACGCCGCATTTGATCGGGCAATGGCTCCGATTGTTGAGCAACGTCGCTCAACGCTTGGTATCGGCAATATGACCGGAGCCCAAAAACTCAAGCGACTGTACGCGCCCGAGTCCGTCGTTCCACAAATTGAGCTATGGGCACGCATGCATCCTGCGGCGGATCCGGTAAAAAGCTCGCGTCTACTGGCGATGCAGTACCAGGGCTCGTTTGACGAGTCGGCCGATGGCTGCCTCTTGCCAGTGATCGAGGAGGGCATCGCCGACGGCTCCATTGCGTGCGAATGCCCGCGCGAAGCGGCGGAGGCCGTATCGCTGTTGGCGAATCTTTGGCTGCTGCCATTGTTCCGTCCGCTCGAGCCCAAGGAGCGAATGCTCGCTCGCGCACAATGTTTGGCGCAGATGGCGGCCGCGGTGGGGCTCGATTTGGGTAATGAAGTGCTTCAGACAACGGCGCAGATTTGGGACGTATGGGACTGCGCCGGGTGGTAATATAGATACCAACGGTATGTAATTGATTTGCGAGGGTAGCCACGGCTGCCCTTTTCAAGTCGAAAAATACATACTGGCGGTATGTATAGGGGGCGGACTTATGGCTGGCCTGAGAGACGTCAGTGCCTCGTTGGAATCAAAAACAGTGCGGTCAATTAGACTCACGGAGCTTCTTGTTGCACAGCTGTGCGCGTATTCGATGTTGTCGGCACTGTGCTTTGCGTGCCCGCTCTACTTGTTCGATTGCAGCGGCTCGTCAACGTTATATGGCACCGTCGCGGCGATAGCGTTCGTGCCGGGCGTGCTTGCGACTCCGGCTGGCGGAATCTTGGCGGATCGTGGGAGACATCGCGGGGTTCTTGTGGTGCTCGGCATTGTTCTGATGGCTGCATCGCTGTTGTTTATCCCCATGAAGCGGTCGCTGCCTCTTGCCGTTGTCGTGGTGGCAATACTTTGCGTCCAATATGGCATCCAATCGCTGCTGAAACCGATGCTTCAAATTGAGACGGTGCGCATGACGGGCCAAGAAAAGGTTGAGCGTGCCACTGCGTTGGTCTCGCAGATAATCATGATGAGCAATATCTTGGGGCCTGTAGTCGGGACGGCAGTCTATGGGTGCTTTGGTATCGATACTCTATGCGAAACCGCGGCGTTGACGTTTACGATTTCAGCCCTGCTGTTCGGGGGCGCACTCAAGCAAAATGCCTCATCTGAAACGATGGGAGACGGCGCGACTCGTACGACACGCCGAAACGATTTTCGGGAGTTGATTCGGTACCTGTCTCAAAACTCATCATTGCTCGTTGTGTTTTTGATTGCGGCTATTTTGAACCTTGCGTTAGTTGGGTTAACGATTGGTGCTCCCGTTATTGTTGCAAAGCATTTCGGAATACAGTCATCCTTTGTTGGGATTATTGAGGTGGCTATGGGCTTGGGTGGTCTTGTCGGCAGTGGTTTGGTCGGTATTTGGCCGCATCGTTTTTCCTTCAAGGGCATATGTCGATATGTTGCGATGATCTGCTTTGGAGTCGTACCGATTATTGTCACGCTACTGAGCGGTCCTGATGAATTAGCGTTTGCCGCGCTTGCGGCCGGCTCGGCATGGGTCATGGCGTGGGCAAGCATTGCATCGGTCGAAATCGTTTCATTTGTTCAGCGGTCAGCGCCAAAGGAACTCTGCGGAAAAGTGCTGGCACTCGTTTATATGATGCTTTCCTGTGCAACGCCTATTGGCCAATTGGTTTACGGGCTCGCATATGATCGATGGGCTCCGGCGATTGTATTCGCAGGAATGTTGGCGGTGCTGACGTTGACGACGGTGCAGTTTTATCGGCTGAAAAGTCGCTTGTGGCAATTGTCTTAAGGCGCAGGGACACCGTGGATTTGCGGAAGTATTGTCCCGCCGCGCCGGGACGCCATTGTCTGGACATGCCTCTCCTTCGTCTACAATATCGTGCAGACGAAGGAGAGGCATGCCCATGATCAAGATGTTTGCGAGTGACTTAGACGGAACGCTGCTGAACGCCCTGCATGAGGCGGATGGGACCATCCGCTGTGCCATTCGCGAGCTGACCGAGGCTGGCCTGCATGTGGTTCCCGCGACCGGACGCTCGACGCTGCCGGTCGGCGAGTATGGCTTTACGGGCCTGGCGCTTGACGCCTGCTGCTCTAACGGCTCCATCGTGCGCGACAGTCATGGCGAGGTGCTCAAAACCTGGACCATCGACCCGCAGGTTACCGAGGAGCTGCTCAAGGCGTTCCCGGACATTTGCTTCGACTGCTCCACGCCCGACGGCATGTTCTCGAGCGGTTCGTTCGAGATGCACCAGGCGGGCTTTAAAAAGGACAGCCCCATCAAGCGTATTGTGATGCGCGGCATGCGCGCGCGTGGCGGGTATCACGAGGAGCAGTATTTCGATCAGTCAATCGGCGACATCCTGCGCCACGATGTGTGTAAGATCAACTGCCGCGTGACCTCGCCCGAGCTGGAGCGCGACCTTAAGGCATATTTGGCCGAGCGCTCGGACCGTGTAGTCAACGCGCCGTTTGACCCGGTGATGTTTGAGATCACGGACGCGGCGTGCAACAAGGGCGAGAGTGTGTCCTGGCTGGCGGGCTACTACGGCATTGCCGAGGACGAGGTCGCGGTCTATGGAGACGGCGGCAACGACATTGCCATGCTCAAGCGTTTCCGTCACAGCTACGCGACCAAAAACGCTAGCGATGCAGCTAAAGCCGCCGCGAGCGCGACTATCGGCAGCTGCATGGTCCACGCCGTTCCCAGACACATGCTCGCCACCATGCATAAGCAGAACTCCCGCACCATCATCGAATAATGTGACAAAGGGATAGCCCCTTTGTCACAGTTGACGCTGGTCTCTTGAAATACGAACAAACATTCGCATACCTAACTGCGCTTTGATAGAATCGGTATCGTTGGCGGCAGTTCCATGTGCCGGGCAGCGCCCTCCACCTGATGGGAGGTGATGCCCATGACCGATTTGATTGATTTCGTGAGACTTCTGACCGCTTTGGTCTCGTTCTTCACGGCGCTCGTCGGCCTTTCCGAGGCACTCAAGCAGCGTTCGAAGCGCAACAGAAGGGGTCGCCGCCGCTAAGGCGTTGACCCCCTAATGCAAACAACGGCGCTGCCCAGCTTTCCAGAACTTGGGCTGCCGTCGACACTATTCTACCCACGAATGACATTTTGAACAATCAGCAATGCCGCTCCAAAAGCCAGGCACAACTGGCACAACCTAGGCGGTCGCTGAATGTGACAAAGAGGCTGCCCCTTCGTCACATCCCAAATATTGCCTTTACGTGTTGATGCACACGGTGTGCAATAATACTCGCACTGTGCAATAGCGCACAGGCTGAGTAACAAGGAGGACGTTTGTCCCAGCTCGAGAAATGCGATCGCCGGTCCCTTCGCTCGCAGCGTGCCCTTCGCCAGGCACTTGCCAGCGAGCTTGCCGAAAGCGGCGACCTTTCGCGCATTAATGTCGCGTCGCTCACCGAGCGCGCTGGCCTTACGCGCCGCACGTTCTATTCGCACTACCGCGATATCCCCGACTTTATCAATCAAATCGAGGACGGCTTGCTGGCCGAGATCCGTGAGCGCATTGAGCTCATCACCGCAGCTCAGCTGCCCGATCTCTATCACAACATCGATGAGCTCGAGCCGGCACCCGGTTCGGTTGAGCTGCTGCGTTATCTTGCGGCCAACCGCGACTTAATCGGTGCGCTGCTGGGTCCGGGCGGCGATCAGGCCTTCATTAAAAGGATCATCGACACCGCTCGTGAGGCTGTGGTGCCGCGTGCGCAGACGGGCATTTTGGGCCTGGCGCTGGGCACGTTCTTTGACTACTACGTCACCTACGTCGTGAGTGCCGAGGTCGGCATGATTCAGCGCTGGTTTGAGCGTGGGCTCACCGAATCGCCCGAGGCCATGGCGCGCATTATGACAGTGCTCGCTTTTGTGCGCCCTGGTGACCTGTATGGCCAACCCATCGATATCAACGTGCCGGAATACGGCATGAAGCTATTGAACTTGCAGCTCGAGGACGCGGCCGACACCGCCGCAACCGTCGAGTCCAACAACTAAGAGGAGAGACAATGAGCAAACTCGTCGAGGGCATTAAGGACCGTATGGTCGCTGCCGCGCGTGAGGCTGCACCCGCCGTGGTGGATGCCGCGCAGAAGGCCGCGACCGCAGCTGCCGAGAAAGTTGCCGAGGCAGTTGCCGATGCCAAGAACGCGGCAGGGGAGACGTCCGTCGCTAGCGAGCTCGCCACTGCCGCTGAGCCCGTAGCCGCCGCCCACGCCCCCGAAGGCGCGATCTTCAACCCCGAGAACGCTCGCGGCAACCTGCACCTGGGCATCGACGTGGGCTCCACCACCGTTAAACTTGCCGTGCTCAACGACGACAACCAGATCGTCTACGCCAAGTACCAGCGCCACCACACCGACGTCCGTGCCTGCGCCCGCGACCTGTTCGAGGGCGCTGCGACCGTGCTGCCGACGGCCCAGATGACCTGCGCCATTACCGGCTCGGGCGGCCTGCTGCTGTCCCAGTGGCTCGACCTGGAGTTTGTTCAGGAGGTCATCGCCAGCAAGCGTGCCGTCGAGACCCTCATCCCGGCCACCGATGTTGCCATCGAGCTGGGCGGCGAGGACGCCAAAATCATCTACTTCGACAACGGCATCGAGCAGCGCATGAACGGCACCTGCGCCGGCGGCACGGGCGCCTTCATCGACCAGATGGCCACTCTGCTGCACACCGACGCTAGCGGCCTTAACGAACTCGCGGCCAACGCCACCACCATCTATCCCATTGCCAGCCGCTGCGGCGTCTTTGCCAAGACCGACGTCCAGCCGCTGCTCAACGAAGGCGCCCGCCCCGAGGACGTGGCTGCCTCCATCTTCCAGGCCGTCGTGACCCAGACCATCTCGGGCCTGGCGTGCGGCCGTCCCATCCGCGGCAACGTCGCCTTCCTGGGCGGCCCGCTGCAGTATCTCTCCGAGCTGCGTCACCGCTTCTACCTCACGCTCAACCTGGACGAGGAGCACCGTATCGTGCCCCAAAACGCTCACCTGTTTGTGGCGAGCGGCGCCGCCATGGCGCACGAGTCCAACAAGCTCAGCACGTTCCCGCAGCTCATCGAGGCTATCGATGCCCTGGGTGACACGCAGGGTGCCGAGGTCGAGCGTCTGGACCCGCTCTTTGCCACCGACGAGGACTTTGCCGAGTTCAAGACCCGCCACGACCAGGAAGTCGTTCCCAAGGGCAAGCTCGACGGCTACACCGGCCGCGTGTTCATTGGCATCGACGCCGGTTCCACCACCATGAAGGCCGCGCTCGTGGGCGAGGACGGCCAGCTGCTGCACACCTGGTACGGTAACAACAACGGCGACATCCTGGGCACGGCCAAGGTCATCATGGCCGATTTCTACAACCACATCCCCGCCGGCTGCACCATCGGCCACGTGACCACCACGGGCTACGGCGAGGCGCTGCTCATCGAGGCCCTCAAGGCCGACTCCGGCGAGATTGAGACCGTCGCGCACCTGCGCGGCGCCAAGGCATTCCTGCCCGGCGTCGAGTTCATCCTGGACATCGGCGGCCAGGACATGAAGTGCCTGCGCGTCAAGGACGGTGTTATCGAGCACATCATGCTCAACGAGGCCTGCTCGTCGGGTTGCGGCAGCTTTATCGAGAGTTTCGCCGTGTCAATGAACATGGATGTGCGCGCGTTCGCCGATGCCGCCATCCATGCTAAGGCCCCCGTCGACCTGGGCAGCCGCTGCACGGTCTTTATGAACTCGCGCGTCAAGCAGGCGCAAAAGGAAGGCGCCACGGTGGGCGACATCGCGGCCGGCCTGTCCTATTCCGTCATCAAGAATGCCCTGTTCAAGGTCATTAAGCTGCGCGATCCCAAGGAGATCGGCAGCCAGGTAATCGTCCAGGGCGGCACCTTTATGTCCGATGCCACGCTGCGCGCGTTTGAGCAGCTCACCGGCGTTCATGCCGTGCGTCCCGACATCGCCGGCTGCATGGGCGCCTACGGTGCGGCCCTGCTCGCCCGCGATCGCGCCGGCGCCGACGGCACCTCGACCATTCTTTCGGCTGAGGACATCGCGCACCTCACCGTGACGCAAAAGCATGTCCGCTGCGGCCGTTGCTCCAACAACTGCCAGCTTACCGTCAACGACTTTGGCGGTGGCAGGCGCTTCATTACCGGCAACCGTTGCGAGAAGGGCGCCGGCCACAAAAAGCAGAAGACCGAGGCCCCCAACCTCTTCAAAAAGAAAAACGAGCTGCTCTTTAACCGCGAGGTCCTGAGCCCCGACGAAGCCCCGCGCGGCACCGTGGGTATCCCGCGCGCGCTCAACATGTACGAGAACTACCCCTTCTGGCACGCGTTCTTTACGCGCCTGGGCTTTAGCGTGCAGCTGTCCGACCAGTCGAGCAAGAAGACCTACCAGGCGGGCATCGAGTCCATGCCGTCCGAGAGCGTATGCTATCCGGCCAAGATGAGCCATGGCCACGTGATGAACCTCATCGACCGTGACGTCGACTTTATCTGGATGCCGTGCGTGCGTTGGGAGCGCAAGGAGGATCCGACGGCTGGCAACTGCTATAACTGCCCCATCGTCATGAGCTACCCCACGGCGCTGGCGCTCAATATTGACGAGATCCGCGAGCAGAACATCGAGTTCCTGTATCCGTTTGTGCCGTATCACGACAAGACCGAGCTCAAGCGCCGCCTGTACCAGGTGCTCGCCGTCGACCGTGTGGCCGATGCTGAGGCCGGTCGCGGTCGCGTGCGCGGTCCTAAAATCACGCGCTCCGAGGTTGATGCCGCCGTCAACGCTGCTTTTGAGGCCGACGCGCGCTTCCACGAGGATATCCAGACCATGGGCGAGGAGGCTCTCAAGTGGGTCGAGGACCACGGCGGTCACGGCATCGTGCTCGCCGGTCGTCCCTACCATAACGACCCCGAGATCAACCATGCCCTGCCCGAGCTTATCTCGAGCTTTGGCTTTGCGGTCTTTACCGAGGATTCGCTCGCGCATCTGGTGAAGCCCGAGCGTCCGATTCGCGTCGTCGATCAGTGGATGTATCACAGCCGCCTGTACGCCGTCGCCCGTTTTGTGACGATGCGCAACGACCTGGACCTGATCCAGCTCAATTCCTTCGGCTGCGGCCTGGACGCTCTGACCACTGATCAGGTGCAGGAGATCCTGGAGGCCAGCGGCAAGATTTACACCGTGCTCAAGATTGACGAGGTGTCCAACTTGGGCGCCGCGCGTATCCGTATTCGCTCGCTCATGGCGGCGCTCAAGGACCAGGAGGCCGAGCGCTTGGCCGATGCTACGGCCGCGGGCGAGACTTACGAGCAGGGCGATGCCGCGCCGGTGGCGCCCTCCACGGATGCCCCCGCGTTCGCGAGCCGTAAGTACACGTTCGAGGCGCAGCGTGAGAGTGCTTCGACCGCGTGGCCCAAGGTGCCCTTTACCGAGCAGATGCGCGAGGAGGGCTACACCATCCTGTGCCCGCAGATGGCGCCGATCCACTTTGACCTGGTCAAAGAGGTGTTCCGTGGTGCTGGCTACAACTTGGAGCTGCTGCCCTCGACCGATCACGATGCCGTCGAGGCCGGCCTGCGCTATGTGAACAATGATATTTGCTATCCGTCGATCCTGGTAACGGGCCAGATTATGGAGGCCATCGAGAGCGGTCGATACGACCTGTCCAAGACAGCCGTGGTTATCAGCCAGACCGGCGGCGGCTGCCGTGCCACCAACTACATCGCACTCATCCGCAAGGCCCTGCGCGAGAGCGGCCACCCCGAGATCCCGGTGATCTCGCTTTCGGCCGTGGCGCTGGGCGAGGACAACCCTGGCTTTAAGATTACGCCGGCGCTGCTTAAGCAGGCAGTCTACGCGGTGCTCTTTGGCGACGTGATGATGCAGATGCTCTATCGCTGCCGCCCGTACGAGGCTACGCCCGGTGCCGCCAACGCGCTCTACGAGGAGTACATGGCGCGCGCTCGCAAGCTGGCGCCCAAGTTTAACCGCCACAACTACACCAAGCTGTGCCGCGAGGCCATCCGCGCGTTCGACACCATGCCGCTCGTGGGCGAGGGCACCAAGCCGCGCGTGGGCGTGGTCGGCGAGATCTTGGTCAAGTTCCACCCTACGGCCAACAACCACGTGGTTGACGTTATCGAGCGCGAGGGCTGCGAGGCCGTGGTGCCGGGCCTGCTCGACTTCTTCCTGTACTCCATGAGCAACGCCGAGCTGCAGAAGGACGAGCTGGGAAGCTCTGCCACTACGCGCGCTGGTATGCAGGCGCTCATCAAGCTCGTGGACTGGATGCGCACGCCGGTGGAAGAGATGCTCGAAAAGTCCCGCCGCTTTGAGGCGCCCGAGCGCATCGGCACCATGGCCGACAAGGCCCGCACGGTGCTTTCGGTGTGCAACAACATGGGCGAGGGCTGGTTACTCACGGCCGAGATGCTCGACCTGATCGATCACGGTGCGCCCAACATCATCTGCACGCAGCCCTTTGCGTGCCTGCCCAATCACGTGGTGGGCAAGGCCGTGATCAAGGAGCTGCGCCGTCAGCACCCCGAGAGCAATATCGTCGCGGTGGACTACGACCCCGGTGCGTCCGAGGTCAACCAGCTCAACCGCATTAAGCTCATGATTAGCGTGGCCAAGGAAAACATGCGCGCCGGTAAGGGCTTTAAGCTCGAGAAGGTGGCGCCGCTCGCGATGGACGAGGTCACTGGCCAGATGCGTGCCCATGACGGCTGCGTGAGCTGCGGGCCGGCCAGTGAGGAGGCCGTTGCATCGGTCGCCAAGCGCCTGGGACGCGGCATTAAGAAGTAGCTGGCCTGCTATGGGCTAGATATGAGGCAAACGGGTGGTAGCCATACCGGCTACTACCCGTTTTTTGCTGGACATATGTTGCGCAAATGACCTTGCTACAGCCTTCCGTGGGCTCTCCCGATTTCTGGGCTGGCTCGGGCTTTGAAGACAAGTTATTGCAGGCCCAGGGCGATTTCTCGCTCAATGCAGGCCGGCACAGCGTGACCTATCTGCCAAACGACGAGACGACCGCTACGGTCTACCCATCGCCACCTACGAGATGGAAGCCGAAAAGTACATCTACCGCGTGTACAAGTACGAGCTGTAGCGTTGCGCTTAGGTTTGACCAATGGAGTATGAAAACACGCCGTTCGCCGATGCCCCCTCCGCGAGTGGCAGCCATATGGTTTGATGTCAGAAACATATAGTTGTCGCCAGCCTGCTGGCGACGTTCCCCCTGATATCGGAGGTTCCAGGTATGTTTCGCGCTCCGTTAAACAACTATCGGTTGGGCTAACATGGGTCGCCGTGCTATTTCGATAACCCTTGCAGTGGTCTGCCTGGCTGTGCTCCTGGGCGCTACAGGGCTGTTTGCTATAAGTCGAGAAACGTCCTATATGCAGGAATGCGCTTCCGAAGGGTTTGCCATTGACGGTTACTATCGGGACGACAAGACGAGTCTGGAAACCCTGGCCTTTCTTGAAGAGGATAACCATCGGTGGCAACTGGTCGACAAAGACGGCAGCTGCGTAGACGGGCAGTTTAAGCGTACGGATGACCCCAACATCCTGATATTAAAGAAGGAAAACGGCGAAGAATTCGGTACGGTTCACGTGGCGCATACGTCACGCCGACGCGAGCAGGGCCAGCTCTATCTATTTAGAGATAGCAAAGTGACCCGATTTTATCTTGTGAGCACCGATCCGGCGTTTACGGTGGAGTCTGGCGATGTCGATGCGGACGTCTGATTCACGGCAATAAAACAGCGAGCGGGGCGCGGACGTGAACTACGTCCCGCTTTTTGCATGTGCCTGCGTCGCGTCTGAGCCTCGCCGCGACTTGCGCCTGTGCGCGGGAGCCATCCCATGCTCCGCATTACTCCACATCAAACTCCACGCGATCGAGCTCGGGCACATTGAGGTCGATGAGCTTGCGGGCGACGTGGCGGTCGTGCGCCCCGAGTGCCTCGCTTGTCGTCACATGGGCGACAATCTCGCGCTCGACGATGCCTTCTTCGTCCCCTTCGGTGGCCGAGGTCTCGACGGCGACGGTGTAATCCTTAAAGCCCGGCAGCACCGCGGCAAGCTCGCGTGTGGTCTCGGTGACGCCGTAGCCGTCCTGCACGCCGGCCTGCGCCGAGCCAATGGAACCCGCGGTCATAACGATGCAGGGGATGGCAAAGATCACCGTGCCCACAATAATGCGGCGGCGCACTTTGCGTGACAGCTCGTTGACCTCAGCGTTTTCCTCGGCGGTCACAATGCCGTCGCCGTTGAGATCACGCTTGAGCGGTACACGTAAAAGAAGCAATACGGCTTCGGCCGCCAGCGCGATAAAGACGACGTTGATGCCAAACTCGTAGAGGGCTGAGAGGAACAGCGACCCGCTCGCGATGGCAATGCCATAACCCGCCGCGCACAGGGGCGGCATGAGCGCGGTTGCCACGGCCACGCCGGCGATGAGCGTGGCGGGTTCCTGGTCGCGCGAGTTGCCCAGGCCACCCGCAAAGCCGCCCGCGAGCGCGACGGCAAGGTCCCAAACAGTCGGTGTCGAATTGTCGATGATGGCGGCCGTGGTGGTGCCAAGGGGCGAGAGCTTAAAGTACAACGTGGACGTGACCAGGCAAAAGGCCATTTGCAGCGCAAGGCCGGCGACGGCTTCGACGGTAATCTCGCGGTCGAGCGTGGCAATGCCGTATGCCATGGCAAGAACCGAGCCCATGAGCGGGCAGATGAGCATGGCGCCTACAATGGCGATATCCGAGTCGATATCGAGGCCGATGCTTGCGATGAGCATGGCGATGATGAGGATGCATAGGTGGGAGCCAGTCAGACGCGCTCCGTTTACAAAACGCTTGCGGATCACGTGATAGGGCGCGCGTCCCTCGCGAATGTTGAACGCGCGCTTGAGGAAGCGGGTGACGTTTTCTATGGCTTCGCTATGAGCGGGGCGGATGCCGTGACGCCGATGATGACGCTCGCGCAGTCGTTCGATCTGTTGCTTATCGAGTTCCATGTCCACCTCGTTCCAGCGCGGTCCGCGCAACGCGCCCGTTGTCCTAACTCTACACCGTGGCGGGCGGGGTGTCTGTTGGATGCGGAATCCGATAGGGCGGATGACGCGGGAGCAAATGCAAATCACAGGCTCAATTCCATCCCGCGAGAATATGATGCGCCAGCTCCTTCAAATGTGACGAAATTGTGAAGCACAGGAGCACGAATTTCAAAAAAACGCTGGTCGCCAATGTTGCGCAACAGAATTCAAAAATCGACAGCTACCGTTTGATACGTATGGATACATCCGTGTCAAAGGGAGAAAGCCATGGCAAACTACAGTCCACAACACTTTGAGCCTCGGGCCAAGGCCGTCAACGTCAAGGGCGTTGCCAACCGCGCCGTCGCAACCGTTTTGACGGCGGGCCTCATCGCTCAGCCGCTCATGTCGCCGCTGGCGGCAATCGCCGCACCGTCAACCGATAACGGCGATTCTGTTCAGGGGGGGGGTAGTTCTGTAGAGAACACCGTTGCCGCCGGTAACCAAGCGGTCGTAAAGACGGCTGCCCAGCTGGCCGAGGAGTCGGCAAAGCAGCTCAAGGACGCTCAGGCCGCCTACGATGCCGCCCAGAAGAAGGCCGACGCGGCGGGCCAGTCTCAAAAGCAGGCGCAGCAGCAAAAGAATCAGGCCTCGCAGGCTGTGAGCGACAACGAAATCGAGCAGAACGCAGCAGAAGTCGCCGCGCTCCAGGAGAAGATTGACGAGCTCAAAGCCGCCGTCGAAAAGACCGAGCAGCAGCAGAAGAAGCTGGGCGACCTGAACGATCAGCTCGAACAGGCCAACAAGAGTGTCGAGGATAAGACCCAGGCGCTCAAGGACGCCAAGGCAAAGCAGGATGAGGCCAAGAAGGCCCTCGATGATGCCCAGGCCAAGCTCGAGGCCATGGGTATGGACGAGTACGAGGCCGCCAAGAAGGCCGTCGAGGACGCGAAGACAAAGCTCGATGACGCCAATAAGGCCGTTACTACTGCACAGGCCAATCTGGACCAGGCCAAGGCTGCCGAGGCCAGCGCCCAGCAGGAAAAGCAGAATACCGAGGCAGCTTTGACGACTGCCCAGGCCAAGAAGCAGGAGACTGCCGCTGCTCTCGCAGCCGCAACCACCGCGCGCGATAACGCCCAGCAGAAGTTCAACCAGGCGCAGGCCGCGCTCGATGCTGCCGTCTCGGGTACGGGTGTTGACCTGAGTGCGCTTGAGGCCGCCAAGAACGCTGCTGCTGGTGAGCTCAAGACCGCGCAGGCGGAGCTCAATGCCGCGACGGATGCCGACGCTACCGCCCAGGCGAACCTGCAGGCGGCCCAGAATACCGCCACCGCCGCGCAGGAGAAGGCCAACGCCGCCAACGCTGCCGTGGCATCTGCCCAGTCTGCATACGATGCTGCAAACAAGGAGTACAAGGACGCGGCCAGTAAGCGTGACGCCGCGAAGTCGGCATACGAGCAGGCCCAGCAGACCGAGGCCGACAAGAAGGCGGAGTACGACCGTCTCGTCGAGATCCGTCAGCAGAAGAGCAACGAGTTCGATCAGGCTCGTGCTGAAGTAACCGACGCGCACAATGCATACGACGCCGCAAATGCCGAGGTCGAGAAGCTCAACCAGCAGATTGCCGACCTCAAGTCGCACATGACCGTAGACCAGAATGTCATCAGCCAGGGTATGTTCGGCTTCTTGAACTATATCAGCGGCGGCAGCCAGTTCACGGCCACGCAGAAAAAGAACGCTCAGGAAGCCGTATCGATGCTGACCGGTGCCGCTGACAAGGCCGAATGGTATGACCAGTACGTCGATCAGGACATGTCTCGCGACACCAACCCGCTCTCCTTGGAGCAGATGCGCAACGCCTTGACATATCTCGACACCCAGAACAACCTCCGCAAGGCGAACGGTCAGTCGGCGCTCAGTGTCAGCCTCCGCATGACTGCGGCAGCCGCCCTTAATACATCATATTCATCGAACATCTGGGGACACTCGAACTGCTACTTCGACAACGGCGAAAATCTTGCCGGCGGAGGCGGTGCATATACCGGCGGCGAGACCGAGGATACCCTCGGCTGGCCATATACCGGTCTCTATACTCAGGAAAAGAAGATTTTCGACAAGTATGTAGAGCAGTATGGCGACAAACTCGGCAAATATCGATATGAGTCCTATTACATTTATCAGAACTACAACAGCATCTACCAAGAGTGCGGGCACTATCTCAACATTATCGATGCCTCTACGAGAGCCATCGGCATCGCGACCGGTAGCGGCAAGAATACTGATTCCGAGGTAACCATCTTCGATTACAGCGATGATGACACACAGGCTGATTTCACTGTCTCCGAGTTCAAGAAGCTCCTGAACGACTACATCGATTCCGCCTACAATGCAGGCGGCACGCAGGAGCAGAAAGAGCAGCTGAAGCAGCTTCAGAATAAGCTGGCAGAGGCGCAGAAGAACTTCGGGACTGCTGGAACGGCTTATTCTAACGCATTGGATAAGCAAGAAAGCACACGCGACGCCTATACCGCGGCCGACACGAACGTGAACACCGCCAAGGGCGAGTACGAGAAGGCTAAGTCCGGCACCGCCGCCGCGAAGACGGCATACGACGCTGCGAAGGACGCACTCGGCGGAATCGACATCGAGTCCCTCAAGCAGAACCTCGATGCCGCCAAGGCCGAGGCCGCTACTGCCCAGGCGGCTCTCGATAAGGCAAACGCCACGCTTGCTGACAGCAAGACGAAGGCAGCCGAGGCCGCTGCTCGAAAGGCGAAGGCTCGCAGCGCCCGCGATGCCGCCAAGGCAAAGTCCGAACAGGCCAATGAGGCGTATGGCAACGCCACGGCTTCGGTCAAGGACCTTGCTGCCAAGCGCGATGCCGCCCAGGCGGACCTTGCGAATAAGCAGGGCTCGCTTGACGAGGCAAAGAAGGCCGACGATGCCGCCCAGGCTGGTGTAGACAAGGCCCAGGCCGCAGATGTCCAGGCCGCGACTGCTCTTTTGGACGCCAAGCAGGCGGTTGCCGCCAAGGCGCAGGCCCTGTCCGACGCACAGGCGAAGGCCAAGGCCGCCGAGGGCGAGCTGGCTACCGCGAACAAGGCCTTCGAGCGCTTCGCCGGCGCCCAGAAGGCGGTCGACGACGCCAAGGCCGCCTATGACGCTGCCGTCGCCGGTGTCGCCGATGCCCAGAAGCAGCTCGAGGCCGCCAACGAAGCCGTCGTCGATGCGAACTTCGAGATCGTCAAGGCCAAGGCCGAGCTTGCCAGCGATGAGGCACTCAAGGCCGATCTTGAGGCTGTCGACCACAAGGCCTCTCTTGCCGCGGGCACGACGGGTAACGAGAAGCTGGTCAAGCTGAACGCTGCCTACGCTCGCTATAAGGCCGCCGTCGATGCCGCTGCTGGTCTCAAGGCTGCTCTGAGCGATGCCGATGCCAAACTGTCCGATGCCAACGACGCTTATGCCGCCGCGCTTGCCGAGCTTGGCGATGCCAAGGATGCCCTGGCTGCCGCACAGGCCGAGTACGACAAGTATCATCTCAAGGCTGAGCCGCAGGCCAAGCCTCAGGTTGCGCAGGCTGCTGCAAAGGCTCCTGTCGCCAAGAAGAAGGCAACGTCGGCCGCGCTCGCCCAGACTGGCGACAATTCCGCTCTTGCGGGCGAGGTGTTCGTCATCGGCGGTATCACCCTCGTGGCCGCTGGTGTGACGTTGAGCGATCGTCGTCGCAAGCAGATGTAGCGTTTCGAGCGTAGTTTCTGCAACGAACTTCAATTCATAACGGGACCGTCTCGTTAGCCAAACGATAAGGCCGGCGCGCTGTTAAACGCAGCGCGCCGGCCTTTCTTTGTTTCGATATCAAAAAGCCCGGTCAGCAGCCGCAAAAGCTACCGACCGGGCAAGCCGTAGGCAATATGGTTGCTGTCGAGCAGCTGCTCGACTTAGCCCAGCAGGCTTAAGCCCACGGAGACAAACGCCAGGATAACGCCGACGATGGACTCGCCACCGAGCAGGCCGCTGGCGACAACCAGGCCCTGTTCCTGGAAGGCGGCGTCCTTGGCAGCCCTCTCCTCGTCAGAAAGACCGGCGGTGGCGTCGCGGTGGGCGGACCACTTGTCGTAGGCGAGTTTGACGCAGGAGCCCAGGAATGCCGTGAGTGACATGTAGAACGGCAGGTACACGCCCAGGCCAATCATCATGGCCGGAATGCCGAGCCAGTACATGACGATGCCGGCGATAAAGCCGCCAACGAACCACGGCACGCTCGGGATGCCCGAGACCATGGTGGCGACAACGCTTGCCTGCGCGGCAACAAAGCTCTTGTCGGGGCCAAAGGCGTCCGGGCCATAGGCGGTGACGAGCGCGACCATGACGGCTGCGGCGACCAGGGCGCCCACGATGCCGCCGATGGCCTGGCCGACCCACTGTGCACGCGGGTTGGTGCCCAGCACGGCGCCGGCCTTAAAGTCGTTCATGACGTCGCCCGCAAGGCCGCACGCCACGGCTACGATGCCGGCGATAAAGAACAGCTTGACCTGAGCGATCTGTGCGAAGGCAGCCACGATGAGCATAACGATGAGGCCAAAGATCTCCATGGGGTCGATGCCCGTCTGGCCGCAGCTCTGTGCGCTCATGATGGTGGTGACAAAGGTGAACAGCGTGACGATGACGGCCGGAACGGGGCCAAGGTCGAGCACGATGGCGATGATCACGGCGATGGCGGCAGCGCCCAGGCCGATGATACCGGCGTCGAGCTTAAGGGAGCCCGAGATGAGCGACTGCTCGTCGGTGTCGGTGGAGCTGTCGGCGGCAAGACCGCGGACGATACCGGCGACCTGCGGCAAGATGTCCTTGAGGACGACGGCGACGCCAAAGCCCATCATGAGGCCCATGCCTAGGGACTTGACGATACCCTGCGCAGTCACAACGTCGAACAGACCGGCAGCGGTGCCACCCACGATGATGCCAAAGTTGCCCAGCAGCGCGCCGGCAAACCAGAAGGCGACGGGAGCGAAGCCCACGAGGAAGCCGACGGAGAGCAGCATGGGCGAGTTGTAGATGCCAAAGGTCACGCCGGGGATGTTGAGCGTGCACAGCATGCTGGGCACCACGCCCAGGGCGTCGCGCAGCACGCTATAGATGCCGGCGATGGCCATGGAACCAAAGAGCTGCTTGCCGGTCTTGCCGCCGGCTTCGGTAGCACGCAGCGTCTGAGCTGCGGCGTTGCCGGTGGGGAACTCAAGCGCGGCGTCCACGATAAAGTGACGGTGGATGAGCGCGGTGGCCAGCAGGCCCAGGATGGTGCCGGCGAGTGCCACGATAAACATGTCGAGCCAGCTGATCTGGTCGGCATAGCCCAGCATCCAGGCGCCCGGGATGGTAAACGCCAGACCGCCGGCGACCATGGCGCCTGCGGACATGATGGTGTGGGTGACGTTGGCCTCGTTGAGACTGGCGTTGCCCATGAGCTTAAGGAAGAACAGCGAGATGACGGCAGCGAAGACGATCGGCCAGGGGAGTGCGCCCATCTTGAGGGCGGTGTAGGCCGAGCTTGCCGTGATAATCACGCAGCCAAGGACGCCGATGACGACGCCGCGCAGCGTGAGTTGCCCGCGCATCGAAGCGCGGTTCGAGGGATTGCTCATATAAAACTCCTTTGCGTATATCCGCTTCCCCCGGGAGCGCCGCTACGGATACGGCGCGGGAAGTCGGGTTACCAAGGGCCGCCGCGTGAGCTCGCGCGCGACCGCGCACCAGTATAGCCGTAAGCTAGTCATTTTGGGATGACTGGTTTAGGTAGGCGATATACTGCTGGGCAGACGAAAGGAGCGCCGACGATGCTTAATGGGTGCGCATATATATTGACGGTCGACGTGGGTAACACGTTCATTCGCTTTGGTCTGTTTGCCGAGGATTCGGCCGCGGCGCAGGAATGCCCGCTTGCGACGTGCGAGATCACGACGCCATCGAGCATTACGGCCGACGAAGCGCGTATGCGTCTCGCTCAAGTCATGGCCGCGCTGGCGGCCGATGCGGGCATGCCGGGTGCGCTCGTTCCCGCAGCTGCAGTGCTGAGTTGCGTGGTGCCGGCGCTCGAGCGCCCGTGGAAGGCGGCGCTTTCCCGCACCTGCACAGGACGCGTGCTCACCGTGGGGCCGGGCCTCAAGACCGGCATGCCCGTACACTACGACGATCCGGCCGAGATCGGCCCCGACCGCATCGCCGACGCTGTGGCGGCACGCGCCGTCTACGGCTCTCCCTGCATCGTGATCGACCTGGGTACGACGACCAATATTGAGGTCATCGACGCGTGCGGAACCTTTGTGGGCGGCGTCATCGCGCCGGGTCTGGCGCTCGGTGCCCGGTCGCTTTCGGCCGCTGCGGCGCGTTTGCCTCAGGTCGAGCCTTCGGCGCCCACGCATGTGATTGGCCGCAACACGCGTGAGGCCATGCGCTCGGGCGTGGTTCTGGGCGAGGTGGCCCGCATCGACGGCATGCTCGATATGGTGCTCGCCGAGATGCGCGCGACCAAGGCCGCGGGGGAGGGCGACGTGCCCATCGTCATTACCGGCGACGATGCCGAGGCGCTCGCGTTGCTGGTCGGCCATAGCCTGACGGTCGACGACGCGCTGACGTTGCGGGGTCTCGCCGAGCTCTACCACATCAACCAAAAGCCCCGCCGCGTGTAAAGGTGAGGGCGCCGGTGGGACAAACGCCCCCACCTTTCACCTGCTACAATGGGTCAAACTATTGCGATTACGGAGGTGTCTGCCATGTCGGACGATCTTCATCAAACTTCGTCAGGCAAGCGCCGCGACGTTATTAGCTGGGATGAGTTCTTTATGAGCGTGGCCATCGCCGCGCAGCGCCGCAGCAAGGATCCCAACACGCAGGTGGGCGCGTGCATCGCCAACACCAACCACCGCATCCTTTCGGTGGGCTACAACGGCACGCCCTCGGCACTCAACGATGACTTTTTCCCGTGGGGAACGAGCGACGACCCATTGCAGGACAAGCACAACTACGTGGTGCATGCCGAGGCAAACGCCGTGCTCAACTACCGTGGCTCGCTCAAAGACCTCGAGGGTTCCACGGTCTACGTCACGCTGTTCCCGTGCCACGACTGCGCCAAGATCCTGGCGCAGGTAGGTGTAGGCGAGGTTGTCTACCTGGACAACAAGTATGCCGACACCGATGACGGCCGTATCAGTCGCCGCATTCTCGACTCCTGCGGCATCAGCTACCGCCAGGTCATCGTCGATGTTCAGATTGGTACCGGGGGACAAGCTCAGCAGTAGCGCGTGCCAACGCCAGCTGGCGGCAAAACAGCCAAAAGAGCCCCGTCCCAAATTGACTACTCGTGAAAGTCGCGTCTGCGCGCATGGACGGCTCGTGAGCGGGTACATGGCTGTAGTAACATAGCTTCTGTCCGCGGGCGTGCCCGCGTTATTGTGAGAAAGGAGCCCCTGTGGCTGTTAACGAAGAGCTGCTTAAGAAGGTTCTTGAAGAGATTCGCCCCAACCTGCAGGCCGACGGCGGCGATATGGAGTATGTGGGCGTCGACGACGAGGGTGTTGTCAAGCTGGAGCTGCAGGGCGCCTGCGCCGGCTGCCCCATGAGCGCGTTGACCCTGTCCATGGGCATCGAGCGCATCCTCAAGGAGCACGTGCCCGGCGTTACCCGCGTCGAGCAGGTCAATGCTTCCGGCGAGGCCGAGGACCTGTACGACGAGTATGCGCCGTTCTAAGATGCGAAAGCTGCGGACGGTACGCTCCGCATAGACGTTACGCCCAGATATGCGGCTGCGAGCGCAAGGCCCGCGGCCGCATTTGTATGTAGGGAGCAGGGGGATCGATATGCTCAACGACCTCTACCATATGCTTGATCCCGTCGCGATCTCGGCGGGCCCCATCACCATCTACTGGTACGGCCTGGCCTACGTGGTCGGCGCTCTGCTCACGGCGGTCGTTATGTACCGCACGCAACGTCGTTGGGGCTTCGACATTACGATTGATGACCTGACGAGCGTCGTGGTCGGCGCGGTCTTTGGCCTTATTATCGGTGCGCGCCTGTTCTACGTCGTCTTTTACGGCGATGGCTACTATTGGACCCACCCGCTCGAAATCTTTGCCACCAACGAGGGAGGCATGAGCTTCCACGGTGGCCTGGTCGGCGGCATCTTGGGCGGTATCATCGTGTGCCGCATGTATAAGCTCGACGCCTGGACCATCGCCGACCTTGCTGTGATCGGTGCTCCGCTGGCGCTGTGCCTGGGCCGTTGTGCCAATTTCGTCAACGGCGAGCTGTGGGGCAAGCCTACCGATCTGCCCTGGGGTGTGGTCTTTGGCGGCACCGCGGGCGATATGCCGCGCCATCCCTCCCAGCTCTATGAGGCGTTTCTTGAGGGCGTCGTGCTCTTCTGTATTTTGCAGGTGCTCAGCCGCAAAAAGCCGCTACTGCCCCAGGGTACGTTTATGGGCGTCTTTGTGATGAGCTACGGCATCGTTCGCTTTTTGATTGAGTTCGTGCGCGTGCCCGATGCCCAGCTGGGCTATCTGCTGGGCGGCGTCATCACCATGGGTCAGCTGTTGAGTCTGCCACTCGTGATTGCGGGCCTGGCGCTTGTCATCTTTGCCCTCCGCCGCAACCGTCCCCAGCGCATCTACCTCGACGCCTAGCCACCACATACCACCACAAGGGGGACAGGCACCTTTGTGGTGGTTTTGCTGGGCAACGATGACAGAACCGTAACGTTTCCCCAGATAAAACCTGCCAAAATAAACCTGTCCCTTTTTGGCAGGTTTCTAGAAAGGCTATTCGGACTGTGAAGGATTCCGACCTCTCCGCAACGGCTGCGCGCGACGCCGCCCGCATCGTTTGGTTTAAGCGCTATCCCGCCAAGCAGACGCTCATCGCATTTTTGCTCGCCCTGCTGGCGACTACGGCGTTTTCCATCGATCCCGCCCCGGTGTCGAGCAATGCGGTCCTGGCGATTGACCCCAAGGCGACGGGCACGCTCTACGTGTGCTACGAGGTACTTCTCTCGTTTGCCGGCCATACCGACGCAGTGATGCTGCTCGCGCTTGCCTGCTTGCTCACGCTGCCGTTTCGCTATGTGTTCTTTGGCCGCGGTGACGCTTGGCGCCCGTCGGTCGTGCTGCCATCGCTGTTCTTTGCCGTTTGCATGGTGTTCGGCCGTAGCTACGACCTTACCGATTCGGCAGAGATTGTGCTGGGCGACAAGGCACGCGTTATCTGCGCCTGGATTGGCGGCGCGGGCTGGATGCTTCTGGCGATTGTGGCCTTCTATCTGGCTTTTGAGTTTTTGGATTGGTTGAGCTCCCGCCGCATTCCGTTTTCGGAGACCCACTTTGGTCGCGTGTGGCGTGTTGCCCACGCCGTGCTCTCGGTCCATCCCTTTGTCGGGCCGTTTCTTGTGCTCATGATTGTCTGGGCGCCCACGCTTATCGCCTCGCTGCCCGGCCTTTTTATGGGAGATACGGGTGCGCAGATTCGCCAGTGGTTCAACTACCCCAACGGCACGAGCGATTACCTACGCCTGCTCAATCCCAATGTGTTGCTCAACGGACATCACCCCGTGGTGCACACGGCTATCATCGGTTCGTGCGTCCAGCTGGGGTTTTCACTGTTCAACAGCGCCAATGCGGGCCTTGCCATCTACACTTGTGCTCAATTCGTCATCACCGCCGCCTGTATGGCCTACTCCATATCGTCGCTGCGCAAGCTGGGCGTGAGCCTGCCGGTCCGCGGCGTCACCTTGCTGTTCTTTGCGTTTATGCCGATGTTCTCCAACTATGCGGCGCTGCTGACCAAAGACGTACTGTTTGCCGATGCGTTTTTGGTGCTGCTCGTTCAGACCGTCAAGCTCGTGGCATGTGGCCTGCCCCGTCGCGATGCCAATGCCAAGCGCGCGGGCGAACAGGCGCCTGTGCTCTTTGCACGCCACGACTGGCTGTTGCTCGTGCTGGGTGCCATGGGCTCCACGTTTTTGCGCAATGGCGGCCCGGTCTTTCCGTTGGCGGCCTGCGTGATTGCGGCGGCGTTTTGCGCTTGGGACGCGCATGTGGCCCGTCGCGTGACCAAACAGTCTGGCATCGCGCCCTTGTACGCCACGCCGCGCTTCCGCTGGGCCGGCGTGCTCGCGGTGCTCGCGCTCTGCCTTGTCTCCAACATGTATTTCACCAAGGTATTTATGCCGGCGCACGACATTACGCCCGGCTCCAAGCGCGAGATCCTTTCGATTCCGTTTCAACAGACGGCACGCTTCGTCCAAAAGCACGACGGCCTTAATTCGGGCGTTAACCCCAAGGTCAAAGACGACGGCACGATCGAGGAAGCTCCCTGCGACGGCCTGGTGACCGATGAGGAGCGCGCTGTGATCGATCGCGTGCTTAAGTACGAGAACCTGGGCCGTCGCTACGACCCCGACAAATCGGATGCCGTCAAAAACTGCTTCAATGAGTACGCCTCGCAGGAGGACATCAAGGCCTATTTTGAGGTGTGGGCCCAGATGTTCAAAAAGGACCCCGAGTGCTATATCTCGGCGCTCGTCAATAACTACTACGGGTACTTCTATCCGAGCGCTCGCGATGCGTGGGTCTACAGCACCGCGCGCAGTGCCGAGATCATGGCGAAGCCCGATAACCTCAAATACTTCGACTTCCATCCGGTCGATAGCAAGGTCGTGCGCTGGTGCGACCACCTGATCAACCTGTATCGCGTGGCGGTGCAGCGCATCCCGTTTATCTCGCTCACCATGAGCTCGGCCACCTACGTGTGGATCATGATCGTCGTGGTGGTCTACCTGTTGCGCCGCCATTCGTGGCGCGCGCTGGCCATCTGGATACCGCTGCTGGGCGTGCTCGCCGTGTGCCTGATCGGCCCATGTAACGGATCGACCTACATGCGCTACCTGTATCCGGTCATCGCCTGCATGCCTTTTGCCGTCGGTGCCACGATCACCCGCAGCGACCGCCTGTGGACCTAACCAAAGATTGGCGCATTGGGGTCAGGCTGCTTTGCGCTAAGGGGCTGTATCATCATGGTGGCTTCATTTTTTTTGTTTATCTCACAGGCCAGTAGGTATATCATTTATAGCGTTTGTTTATATTGCCCGAGCATTCACGCTGGGCTTTAGGTCGAAACCGATAGGAGACACGTATGTCCGGACACTCTAAGTGGGCCACAACCAAGCATCGTAAGGGCGCGCAGGACGCCAAGCGTTCCGCCCTCTTCTCCAAGCTCAGCCGCAACATCACCGTTGCTGCCCGTCTCGGCGGCGACCCGCTGCCCGAGAACAACGCCAGCCTCGCCGCTGCCGTCGCCAAGGCCAAGGCTCAGTCCATGCCTAAGGACAAGATCAAGTCCGCTATCGATAAGGCCTTTGGTTCGGGTGCCGATGCCGCCGTCTACGAGAACATCGTGTACGAGGGCTACGGTCCCGCCGGTGTCGCCGTCTACGTCGACTGCCTGACCGACAACCGCAACCGCACCGCTGCCGACGTCCGTTCCGCCTTCTCCCACGCTGGTGGCAACCTGGGCACCTCCGGTTCCGTCGCCTTCCAGTTTGAGCGTAAGGGCCAGATCGTCGTTGCCAAGGAGGTCCTGGACGAGAACGCCAAGAAGGAAACCATGATCGCCAACGGTGCTGCCGGTGACGAGGATGAGTTCATGATGGCGATCGCCGAGGCCGGTGGCGAGGACTACGAGGACGCCGGTGAGGAGTGGATCGTCTGGACCGCTGCCAACGACGTCATGGCTGTTTCCAAGGCACTCGAGGAGCAGGGCATCCAGGTCAAGGGCTCCGAGACCACCATGGTCCCGACCACCCCGACCGAGGTCTCCGGTGCCGACGCCAAGAAGGTTCAGCGCCTCATCGACCGTCTTGAGGAGCTCGACGACGTCCAGGACGTCTACAGCACCATGGATATGACCGACGAGGTCATCGCTGCCCTCGAGGAGGAGTAGCGCCCGCACGGATTGAGCCGTGCATATCTGGGCATAATGAAGCGAGCATGCAAGCCTCGTGGAATAGATGAGCCGGATCCGCGTGCATGAGGCACCGGACCCGGCTCTTTTATAATGATGCGAATCGTTTTGCATTCTGTGGATCAAGATTTGAAGGGAGCGCCGCATGCGCGTGCTCAAACGAGCCCTAGCGATCGTGTATCTTGCCGCCGCCGTCGTGGCGCTGGGCACATTAGTCTGCCAGTTTTGGGGACCATATACCTATCGCTTTATGCTGCTGATGCGCGATCCGCTGCCTCGCATCGTTGCTACGGCGTGCGGCGGTGTCGTGGCACTCGGCGTGCTCGTTGGTTTCTTCCGCCTGATGTTTGCTCGTCGCGAGCCGTCCTGCGTGCATCCGGCGGGGGAGCGCAATATCGAGGTCACGCTCGCTGCCCTCTCCTCGTGTGCTCGCACCGCGGCAGAGCGCGACGACCGAGTGATGATCGAGCATGTCGAGGCGCGCGTGCAGGGCTCCGACGAATCGCACGTCCGTTTTAAGGTCGACGCCATCGCGCTCGACGACCGGGACGTGGCTTCCCTTGCAGCCGCGATGCAGCAACGTATCGAGGAGGCCTGCGACACCATGCTCGGCACGCCGGGCACGACTGCGCGCGTTCGTTTTTTGCCGTCCAAGACTACCGTCCAGACCGTGGAGGTTTCCGGTGAGTGATACCAATCAAGACAAGACCGTCCGCACCCCGCGCTTGACTATCGATCAGAGCGCCGCGCCGGCAGGCGAGGTCGTCGATCCTAAGGTGGAGGGTACCGAGTCACATGACGCGGTCGCCGATGATTTTGATGAGGCCATGGGTCTCATCAAGGGTACGGGGGCAGCCATCTGGAGCTATGCCGTCCGTCATCCCAACACCACGCTTGGAGCCGTCGCTGGTTTTGTGCTTGCCGTGCTGGTGCTCACGCTCGGCCTGTGGGATACGCTCGTCATCGCTTTCTTTGTGCTGATCGGCGCCGTGATTGGCCAGATCCGCGACGGCGAGAACGGGATCGTCAACTTCTTCGGCCGTCTGTTTAGCGGCCGCTAGCATGTATTCGACCGCCGCGTGTGCGGTGGGCATAAGGAGGAACCATGGCTTTTAACACGAAGGTCGATGTGGCCGATACCGAGCTCGAGGTAGACGAGACCGTCACCGCTGAGGCCGAGGACGTAACGCTCGAGGACGAGGCGCTCGTCGAGGCCGAACCCGCCGACGATGCGGATGAGGATGATGAGGAAACAGACGAGTCTGAGGATTCGCTGACCTATTCCAACGGTGTGATCGAGAAGATCGTCGCCATGGCCACCCGCGAGGTACCGCACGTCCTGGGCATGAAGGGCAACCTCATGCACTTTGTGCAGGAGCAGTTTGGTGCCGAGAATCTGACCAAGGGCGTGACAGTCGAGGTCACCGATGACAACCGCGTGGTCGTTAACATTTCCGTCATTATCGAGTACGGCGCCTACGCGCCCGCGATTTTCGACGACGTTAAGGCGCGCGTGACCGAGCGTCTGGCTGCGATGACCGGCCTTGAGGTGGCAGGCGTCAACCTACGCATCGAGGATGTCATCACCCCCGAGGAGTACGAGCACCGCACCAACCAGCACGAGTAACCTACCAAAAAGGTAACCTGCCAAAAAGGGACAGGTTTATTTTGGCAGGTTTTATCTGCGAAAACGTCAAACGGCCGGCCGCACGGATGTATGTGCGGCCGGCCGTTATTTGTATGCCCCCGATGTAGGCATACCGCTCGTCTAACTA
Source organism: uncultured Collinsella sp. (assembly GCA_958448275.1). GTDB lineage: Bacteria > Actinomycetota > Coriobacteriia > Coriobacteriales > Coriobacteriaceae > Collinsella. Next base: position 6,234 of record CAUDDF010000005.1, on the reverse strand, counting down.
GGGGTTGCAATCGTCGTGTTCCGCGTTACCCTAATGGGCGCATTGTTTCCAAATTGTTAACGAGGGGTTGCCGTAATGGCTGACGAGCACGAAACAGAAAGCCAGGCATGGGCGATTGAGGCTGCCGCGGCAGAGGCGGCATCGCGAGCTGCCGAGGAGGTACATCGTCCTCCCGTGGTGCCGATGGAGCGCGTGGTCGATCGCACCGATATCGAGCGCGGCGAGCGTGCCGGCCAAAAGCGCAGCCAGGAGCCAGGCTTCCCGCGCTTTTTCGCCGAGCTCAATCTGGGTCTGATTCTTACGGCCTTTGCCATCGTTGCGTTTAAAACCCCTAATCACTTTGCTTTTGGCGGCACCTCGGGCGTGTCGGTCATTCTGTCCACGCTGTTCCCGACCCTGCCCGTCGGTGTCTTTATGTGGATTATCAACGCGGTTCTCGTCGTCTTGGGCTTTATCTTTTTGGAACGCAAGGCAATCCTGTGGAGCGTCTTCGCCTCGTTTGCGCTGTCCGCCTATGTTTCGCTGTTTGAGCTTTTTATTCCGACCGATGTCTCGATGACGGGCGATATGTGGCTCGACCTGTGCTTTGCCGTGATTCTGCCGGCGCTCGGCAGCGCCATCGTCTTTGATATCGGCGCCTCGACGGGTGGCACGGACATCCTCGCTATGATCCTCAAACGCCGTACCACACTCGAGATTGGTCGCGCGCTGTTGCTGGTCGATATCGGCATCGTGACCATCGCGGCCTTTTTGTATGGTCCGCGTATCGGTCTGTATTGCGTGCTCGGCCTGTTTGCCAAGACGCTTGTGGTCGACAAGGCCATCGAGAGCATTCATCTTCGTAAGGTCTGCACGATCATTTGTTCCGAGCCCCTTAAGGTCGAGGAGTTTATCGTCAAGCATCTCAACCGTACGGCGACCATTAGTCGCGGCTACGGTGCCTTCTCGGGCAAGTGCGTGACGGTGATCATGAGCGTGCTGAGCCGCCGCGAGGCCGTGCAGCTGCGCCGTTATGCGCGCGAGGTCGATCCGGGTGCCTTTATCACGATCGTCGACAGTTCCGAGATCATCGGCAAGGGTTTCCGCGGCACGAATTAGCGCGGACACACTCATCAAACAATCGAAAAGCGCCTCGCGCGTTGCAAATACGTCATCTAAGAGTATTTGTCCTCACATTGGGTGATAATGATGCCAAAGACATCGTTTGCGATCCAGGTGATTCGCTCTAGATACGAAGGGATGATTTCGATGTTCTGTTCGCAGTGTGGCGCCCCCATGGGCGATAACGACAAGTTCTGCGGCGTGTGTGGTGCCCCCAATGCCGGTGCTGCAGCTTCCGCCCCTCAGGGTCAGCCTCAGCCTCAGCAGTTTGTTCCTCAACCTGTCGCGAACGCGTCCAAGGGCTGCACGGCTCAGGCGTTTGAGGATATGACCAAGACTCCGGGCGTGCTGCAGCGCGTGTGCCAGATTGCCTTTTTGCCGGCGCTTATCTGTGTCGTGTCGGTACTCGTGCTGTTCATCCCCGTTATCGGCGGTATTGCGGCTGCCATCGGCTTTTTGGCTGCCTACGTGGCGAGCGTGTGCGGTTCGGGCTTTGGCATCGAGTGGGGTCGCGACCTGTCGCTTAAGATCGATGACGGCATGGGTCGTCCGTTGATGCGTTCCACGTCGTTTGGTCTCGGAATCTTTTCGAGCGTTATCTCGGTCGTGCTCGAGGTTATCGCTGCCATTCCCATTATCGGTGTAGTGCTTTCGCTGGTGGAGGGCGTGGTAATTGGCGCCGCGGGCTCGTATTCTTATTACGGCTCTTATGCGCTCGAGGCTGCGCTGTTTGGCTCGCTTGGCCTGCTTGTCCTGGCTATGATTGCCACGGCGGTCCTGGGGGTCTTCTTTAAGATGTTCGCCGACATTGCCGTGATGCACTTTGCGGTGACCGGTCGCGTCGAGAGCGCGTTTTCGCTCGATAAGGTTTGGGCAGCCTTTAAGAACAATAAGACCAAGCTGTTCTGCGCTTCGTTCCTCCCTGAGTTTTTGACGGGCTTGGTCGCCAACGTTGTCACATGGATCTTGACGGTTGTCTTTGGCGCCATTGCCTCTGTCGGTATGTATAGCTACTACTATCGTCCTACGGGTATTGAGGCGATTGTTACCGGCGGTGGCATCACGCTCGTCCTGTTCTTGGTGCTGGTTGCTTTCGTCACCGTATTTCTTACGGTCTTTGGCAAGATGCTCAAGCACCGTGCCGTTGGCTATTGGGCTGTACGTTATGCAAGCGAGTGGGTCGACGAGGACAAGGACGACGTCCTGACTTTTGTATTGCCCTTCGAGAAGAAGTCCGCTCCCTCGGGTTACAGTGCTCCGGATGTCGCGCCCACGCCTGCACCCGAGCCCGCGCCCGAGCCGGCGCCCGTGCCTGAGCCTGACCCTGACCCTGCACCTGCGCCCGAGCCGGCGCCCGCGCCCGAGCCGGCGCCCGTGCCTGAGCCTGACCCTGCGCCTGCGCCTGAGCCCGAGCCTGAGTCGGCACCTGCGCCTGAGTCGGCGCCCGCGCCTGAGTCGGCGCCCGAGTCAAGTTCCGACGAGGACCCTCAGGACGAGTAGCATGCCGCCTGCCATTTGGGGACGGGGTAGAAATGGTAGAAATAACGCTTGACAGATGAGCGGGGGCGGACGTTTCGACGCGTCCGCCCCCGCTTTGCTTTAGCCAGGCTGTTATGGATGGGTGTGACGACTACTCGTCGTGTTTCTCCTCGCGGCGAGCGGCGGCGCGGGCTTCGTGGATGCCCTTGATTGCGGCATGGCGAGCCGTGCGGGCATCATGGATGGCGTCACGAGCCTCGGCGGTCGTCGCCTTGGCAGAGCGCAGCTTGGCGGCCAAGTCGGGATTGGTTTCGGCGACTGCGGTAATCGCGGGGCCGTCGAGCTCCTCTTGCGTGGGCTCGGCCAAAAAGTCGATGGCATACTGGGCGGCCACCATGGAGCCCTTGGCCAGCACGCTCTCGTCAATCTTGTAAAAGCAGGAATGTTGGGCGTACGTGGCGCCAATCTTGGGGTTGCGCGTACCTACAAAGGCGAGCACGCCCGGTACGCGGCGCAGGTACTCCGAAAAATCCTCGCCCGAAAGCGTGCCGCGATAATGGCCTTGGCCGGCGGGGCCCAGACACTTAATTACAGCCTGACGGCAGCGCTCGCTCGAGGCCGCGTCGTTTTCGACCTTGTAGTTGGCGATGGTGTAGTCGGTGAGCTCTGCCTCGGCGCCCAAGGCGGCCGCGGTATGCTCCACGATGCGGCGCATAAGCTCCGGCATTTCCTCGTGGGTCGAATCGCCGTAGGTGCGCACCGTGCCGGCGAGGTAGGCCGTGCCGGCGATAACGTTGCGTGCGGTGCCGCCGTGCAGCTCGCCGACGGTGATGACGGCCGGCTCATAGGGGCTGATTTCGCGCGAGACGATGGTCTGCAGGGCGTTGACGATCTCGGCGGCAACCATGACGGCGTCGTGGCCGCGCTGGGGCATGGCGCCGTGGCACGAGGTGCCGCGGACATCGATGCGGAACCAGTCGGTATTGGCCATGCGCGGGCCGGGCTCGCAGCTTACGGTGCCGGCGTCGACCTCGCTCCAGATGTGCGCGGCGTAGGCGCCATCGACGCCGTCGAGCACACCCGTGCCGATCATGAGTTTGGCGCCCTGGCCGTTTTCCTCACTGGGCTGGAAGACGATGCGGACCTCGCCGTGGATGTCGTCGGTCATATGGCGCAGGATTTGCAGCGTTCCGAGCATCATGGCGATGTGGCAGTCGTGGCCGCAAGCGTGCATGCAGCCCTCGTTGACGCTGGCGAACTCCTCGCCGGTCTGCTCGGTGACGGGCAGGGCGTCGATATCCGCACGCAGTAGGATGCGGCGGCGCGGCGTGCCGTCCTCGCGATAAGCGTCGGGCGCGGTGCCGCGAAGGGTCGCCACCAGACCCGTCTTAAGGGGGCGCTCGTAGGGGATATTCATGGCGTCGAGCTGGTTGGCAATGTCAGAAGTCGTGCGCTCCTCGGCGAGGCTCAGCTCCGGGTGCTTATGGAAGTGGCGGCGCTGCTTGATGATGTAGGGTTCAAACTCGGTAGCGATATCTTGGATGGCCGCGGTGACGTCGTCAGCCGCGCGAGCCTCGGTCGCCGCCATAATCTGCTGTGCCTTGGTCTTCGTCATAGTCGATTTGCTCCTTGCTGGTTTATCGCAAAATCGTACAAGCTCTTTCCAGTATGCCACCTGCCGCTAGGGCTGGTAAAGTTGCCGTTTGCCGCTTGGGGTTTTGTTGCAAGGGCGGGGGAGTACACTCGGGGGTGTTGAATTTCCTGCCAGAGATGGGGATGCCCATGCAACATATCGATCGGATTATCCGTTCCAAGAACGTCTTTACCGCGCAAGACGGCATCGATACCGCCCGCGAGCTGGCGATTGCCATCGCAGGCGACCGTATCGTCGCAGTCGGTGCGCCCGACGACGTGATCGCCGCCGCTTCTGCCGCCACGTCGGTTATCGACTACGGCGAACAGTTTGTCTGCCCCGGTTTCCATGACGCTCATCTGCACTTCTTCCATACCTCGGTCGGCTCCTCGCCGTACATGCTCATGGATATGGGCACGTCCGAGGCGGCGCTGGTGCAACATGCGCTCGAGTTTTCCCGGGACCTGCCCGACGACGCTTGGGTTGTGACGCAGGGCTGGCGCGACTACCGTTGGGACCCGCCCGAGCATCCTACCAAGGCGTCGCTCGATGCGGCATTCCCCGATCGTCCCTGCGTTATGTATTCGGGCGACGGACACACGCTTTGGCTCAACAGCCGCGCACTCGAGGCGCTCGGCGTCACACGCGACAGCGAGCCGCCAGCGGGCGGCAGCTACGACAAGGATGCAAACGGTGAGCTCACGGGCATTGCTCACGAGGCGGCTGGCATGCAGCTGCTACCGCGCTGCCTTGAGTGGCTGGGGGAGGATCGCATTGCAAGCGCTTACTCCGATCAAATGAGGCGTATGGCCGAGCAGGGCATCACCTCGATATGCGATATGTCGCTCATGCCCATGCCGGGCTGTGACTTTATTCGCGACGATGTTTACGACAAGCTGCAAGCCGCCGGCAAGCTGGGCATCCGCGCCCATCTGTTTCCCACGCTGCTGGATGACCAATCGCGCTTGGAAGAGCTGCAGGCTCGCTATGCGAACAACGCGCTGCTCTCGGCGCCTGGTTTTAAGCAGTTCTTCGACGGCGTGTCGAGCGAACACACGGCGTATCTCACCGAGCCCTATACCAACCCGCGTTTCCCGGGCGACCGAGGCCGTCTGACAGTTCCTGCCGAGCGCATGCGTAAGCTGGTTCTGGCGGCCGCGGAGCGCGGCCACACCGTGCGCATCCACGTCATCGGCGACGGTGCCATCCATGCCGCGCTCGATATCTTTGAGGAGGCCGCCGAACTGTACGGCCTGCCCCAGCACGGTCATAACACGCTCGAGCATCTGGAGAACCTCTTGCCCGAGGACATCGATCGTCTACGCAAGCTTAACGTCGTTGCCTCGAGCCAGCCCTGTCATATTACACTCGACCCGGGCGGCCCCGAGCGCGATCTGGGCCTGGAGCGCAGCCGCATCATGTGGCCGTTTGCGACCTATAAGCAGCGCGGCATTCGCCAAGCCTTCGGTACCGACAGCCCTATCACAGCTGTTACCAGCATGAACGTGCTCTACACGGCTATCACGCGCCAGGACCCCAAAAGCCACTGGCCCGAGGGCGGCTGGTTACCGAGCGAGCGCATCGATGCAGCAACAGCCCTGCGCAACTACACCCTGGGCAGCGCCTATGCAGCGGGCGACGAGCAAAACCTCGGCAGCTTGGAGCCCGGCAAGTATGCCGACCTGGTAGTCCTGGACCAAAACCCGCTCACTGTCGATCCACAAGAGCTCCAAGACACCAAAGTTCAGGCAACCTACCTGGCAGGTAACTTAATCTACGAGCGTTAACCCCACATCCCACCCCTCAGTTGCGGTGAAATACGGACTAAATAACACCTCAACAGCCAAAAACAGTCCATATTCCACCGCAACTTAAGGGGCACGTTTCAGCAACGTGCCCCTTTCTTGTTCGCACCATCTGCATCGCCATTTTGCTGCACTGACTTTTCTGAATGCCGGGCCCGAATTAGTTAACCTAGCTCCCGGGGCGGACCGGAGGGCATGAAGTTTGTCGCGAGTTCC
>CAUDDF010000004.1:0-62923 GCA_958448275.1 uncultured Collinsella sp. | reverse complement strand
GCATAGCACGCGCTCGTCCCTTTACGTTTGCCCAGATAAAACCTACCAAAATAAACCGGTCCCTTTTTGGCGGGCTGTTAGCTGTGGCGGTACTCGGCGATGATGAAGTCGATATCGGTCTGGAGCGTGTCCAAGTTTGCCAGGCGCTCTTTGTCGGCAGGGCGCGTGCGATAGTAGTACGGCGTCATCTGGAACACCGCCTCGATGTCGGCCTGGGTCTGAAGTGTAATATTCGCAGACACCCGCTGCGTTCCGACCAACTCGAGCTCGGTAGTCTTCGGCAGTTTCTCATCGTTAAGGTACGGCGTGTCGTAGAGCACCTCCTTGAGCCCAAACAGATGACGGGCACCCGGCACCACGGTATAGAGTGAGCCCTCGGGTGCCAGCACGCGGGCAAACTCGCGCTCGTTAAAGGGGGCGAAGAGCTCAGTCACCATATCGAAGGCGCCATCGGCCACGGGGATATCCTTCATGTTGGCGACGAAGTAGGTCGCATCGCCGCGCTTGGCGGCCAGACGCACCATCTCTTTGCCCAAGTCGAACCCGTAAGAGTCCACACCCGGCACCGCGCCCATGGCGCTGGTGTAATAGCCCTCGCCGCAGCAAATATCGAGCAGCGTCATGGGGCCACTCATAGACGCGGCACGCCCAGACACCTGTTTGCGCACCAGCTCGACCATCGCATCGCGCAACGGCGCGTAGTATCCACGGTTCAGAAAGTCACGACGGCTGCGCGCCTGCGACTTGGGATCACCCATGGAGTCGCCGCTCTTGGATGAGCGCAGTAGATATAGATAGCCCTCGCGCGCACGGTCAAACCGGTGTCCTCCCGCGCATGCAGCACCGCGCTCATTGTCCACCAACGGCTCATGGCAAACGGGACACAACAACATGGCAACTCCTTAGCGCGAACAACACAACGCACACCATTGTCGCACGCCTTCCCCACCTAGTCATTGGGGACGTTCTTGAATGACTAGTCGCTTAAGAACGTCCCCAATGACTAGTCGATTAGGAGTATCATCGTCTGCGCAAATAAGCACGAAAGAGCATGTTAGAGATTGAGAGCGCATGGCTGACACCGTATCTAAGCACATTGACATGACCACCGGCTCGCTGTGGCGCAATATCCCCCTGTTCGCCTTCCCCGTGGCCGCCACGAGCATCTTGGAGCAGCTGTCGAACCTCATCGCCACGGTCATCATCGGTAACTTCTCGGGCGACCAGGGAACCCTCGCCATGGCGGCGGTCGGCTCCAATGTTCCGCTTACCAGTCTTATGCTCAACCTGTTTATTGGCATATCGCTTGGCTCCAACGTGGTCATCGCCAACGCTATCGGCCGTAACGACCAAAACATGGTCAAACGCGCCGTCCATACCTCGATTTTAATGGCGCTCGTGGGCTTTGTCGTCATCGCGCTGGGCGAGATCTTTGCCGAGCCCATGCTCGCCGCGCTCAACGTTCCCGCCGAAACCATGCCGCTCGCTTCGCTCTACCTGCGCGTCTTTTTACTGAGCATGCCCTCGATTTTGCTTTACAACTTTGAGGCCGCCATCTTCCGCTCCGTCGGCATCACCCGCATGCCGCTGCAGGCGCTTGCCGTGTCCACCGTCCTCAACATTGGCCTGGACCTCATCTTTGTCCCCGTACTCCACTGGGGCGTCGCGGGCGTCGCCATCGCCACCGCCATCGCCTACACCGTCAGTGCCGCTACGCTCTTTATCCGCCTGCTCAAGACCGACTCCGTCGTCCGCGTCACCCCACGCGACCTGGCTATCGACCCCGTCGCCCTCAAGCGCATCGTCAAGATCGGTCTGCCCGCCGGCATCCAGAGCGCCGTCTTTGCCGTCGCCAACATCATCATCCAGTCTGCCATCAACAGCCTGGGCACCGAGGTCATGGCGGCATCGAGCGCCGCCATGAGCCTGGAGTACGTGTGCTACAACCTGCTCAACAGCTTTAGCCAGGCTTGTACCACCTTTGTGGGACAAAACCACGGTGCCCGCCAGATCGACCGCTGCACCAAAACGCTCAAGGTCTGCCTGGTCGAAGGCGGTATCGTTGCACTCACCACGATTATCGTTATTGTCGGCCTGGGGCGCGAGATCTTGTCGCTGTTCAACAGCGATCCCAACATCGTCTCGATCGGCTATATCCGCGTGTGCTCGATCTTCCCGGCGTACGCCTTTAGCATGTTCTACGAAAACATGTCAGGCTACCTGCGCGGCTTTGGCATCTCGCTCACGCCCGCCCTCATCACCATGATCTGCGTCTGCGGCATCCGCTTCTATTGGGTGTTTTGCGTGTTCCCGCACTTCCGCACCTTTGCGAACATCATGATGGTCTACCCCATCAGCCTGGGCACCACGGCGTTCTTTATGGTCGTGGCGGTATTGCTCTGCCACCCCGCACGCACCTATCGTGCCACCCAAGCCAAAGCGACAGCCCGCTAAACACCGCACTCAACGCCACGCCAGTCATTAATTGACAATATGTGAGCTCATATAGTCGATAAAGCGCCTCGTGGCGATAGGCATGGTGTCCCAGCTGCGCCAGGCCGCCACCACGTCACGCGAGGGGGCGTGCACGATGGGACGTACGCGAATATCGGCCCGCATGCCCTCAACGGTACGGCGATACAGCATACTCACGCCTAGACCTTCCTCCACCATCGCCATGATGGTGTAGTCGTCGGTCACCTCGCTCGTCACGTGCGGCGACAGGCCATGAGCCGCAAATGCATCGAGCACCAGGCTCTGTTCGCCCTCATCCAGCAGCACAAACGGCTCGGACGCTAAGTCGGCAAGCGTCACCTTTTCCTTTGCTGTCAACGGGTGCGCAGTCGGTAACAGCGCCACCAGTTCGTCGTGATAGACCACGCGCTTCTCGAGCCCTGCGGTAAATCCACGCGCCGTAAAGCAAAAGTCAACCACGCCATCGTGCACCCACTGGGCGTTGCGCGTGTAATCGCCCTGTTTGAGGGTAAAGCGTACGCCCGGGTGCAGCGCCCCAAAGTCGCGGATCACACGCGGCAACACGGTTCGACTCACGTTGGTAAACGTCGCGATGCGAATATCGGTCGACGAAAGGCCCAGCAGCTCCTGGCGCTTGCCCTCAAGCTCGGCCTCGGCAGTTACAATCTGGCGCAGATACGGCAGATACTGCTTGCCGTCGCGCGTAAGCGACACGCCCTGCTTGCCGCGCTCGATAAGCGTGGTGCCCAGCTCGCGCTCGAGTGCCTTGACGGCCTGGCTCACCGCACTTTGCGTATAGCCCAGCTCGTCCGCCGCGCCCTTAAGACTGCCGCAATCGACCACCATACACACAATCTGATACCGCGATGCCATCGTACCTCCACATCAATGCAGCCGTAAAACGTTTTGCCAGCGCTTTTTCTGTCAACATTAGTTTTTTTTAATCATACTGAAGATACATTCGCTTTACTACATCCAAATCTGGGAGCAGAATCCTTTGTGCGAAACCGTTCTGTAGCAAAAGGAGTCCCATGGATCGCAAAAAAGCAATCGCGCTCTCATTTTCCGTTCCCGTCGCATGGGGCTTTTCGTACCCCCTCATGAAGATAGGCATGGACAGCATGAACGCCACGAGCATCGTTGCGCTGCGCTGCATCATCGCCTTTGTGGCCTGTCTGCTACTCTTCCACAAACGCGCGTTCCGCATCAACCGCGACCTTATGGTCCGCGCCGCCATCATCGGCGCCATCATGGCAACCGAGCTCACCTGCATGTGCCTGGGCTCCAGCCTCACCTCTGCCTCCACTGCCGGCTTTTTGCAGAGCCTGACAGTCGTGATCGTGCCGTTTGCCAACGCCGCCCTGCTGCGTCGCGCCCCCGAGCGCAAGGTGCTCATCGGCACGGCCATCGTCACCTGCGGCATGTCGCTGCTCTCGGGCGCCGACTTTACCAGCCTGAACCCTGGCGCGATCATCATGCTGCTCTCGGCATTTATCTATGCCAGCCACATTATCGTGGCCAAGCGCTTTGTCGAAGAAGTCGATCCGCTTGCTCTGGGCGTTTGGCAGCTGGGCTTTGGCGGTCTGTTCTCGGGCATCGCCGCATTCACTTTTGGCGGCCTCACGCTTCCCGGCACGCCTAACGAGATCGTCGTTGTCGTCGCGCTCGCACTCATCTGCTCTGCCTACGGCTTTATCACCCAGACGCTCGTGCAGCCCCACGTGCCCGCCGAGACCACCGGCTTCGCTTTCTCACTCGAGCCGGTCTGCTCTGCCGTCTTCTCCTTCTTCCTGGTCGGCGAGGTCCTGAGCCCCATCGCCTTCTTTGGCGCCGCTCTCATCCTCACCGGCGTCATGGCGGCAACCGTGCAGCTCCCGCGACTTCATGCGCATACTCACGACCATACCCGCATGGCAGGAACGCCCGAGCAGGCCTCGTAAGTGCCTCACCTTTTGTAGCCACGACACAAAGGTCTCCGGACGCCTTTACAATAGATGCCAACAGAGCATCTGCCATAAAGGAGCCCCATGAACACCGCAACTCGCGACCGCAACATAGCAACTTGGTTGGACGATGCGCCGCAACCGGTACGTGACACTACGAACCAGCTGCTCGAGCGCATCGCCCTTTTGCGTGCCGAGCAGACCATCTACCCGGCACAAGACGACATCCTCAATGCCCTCGCCTACACGCCGGCCGACCAGGTCAAAGTTGTCATCTTAGGTCAAGACCCCTATCACGGGCCCAACCAGGCCATGGGACTGTCGTTCTCGGTTCCCACGACGCAAACCAAGTTGCCGCCGAGCCTGCGCAACATCTATAAGGAACTCAAAGCCGATCTGGGCTGCCCCATTCCCGCCACGGGAGACCTAACCCCATGGGCACAACAGGGCGTCCTGCTCCTCAACACTACGCTCACCGTGCGCGAGCATGCCGCGAACTCACACGCCAAGCTGGGCTGGAGCACGCTCACCGACTACGTTATCGAACGCTGCTGCCAGCTGCCCCAACCGGTAGTCTTTTTGGCATGGGGCCGCTTTGCCCAGCAGATGGTCGAAGGCAAGCTCGCCACGACTGGCGCGGGTAAGGCAACCGACAAGTTCTGCCTGACCTCCACGCACCCCTCGCCGCTTTCGGCCAACCGCGCCACGGCAGAACTCCCCGCCTTTATGGGGTCGCGTCCCTTCTCGGCAGCCAATCAGCTACTCGAACAGCACGGCTCGACCCCCGTCAACTGGACTTGCCTCGGCTAAAAATCGATACATCAAAAACGCGCCCGACGGCTTTCCATCGGGCGCGTTTCCTATTCGGGCCAAATAAATTGTGTGCGGCCGGCCTCGCCGCCATCGATCAGCAGGCTCTGCCCGGTCATAAACCGGTTGGTCACGCCCACAAAGTAGATCCACTCGGCGATCTCTTGGGCGGTGGCCCAGCGTTTAAGCGGCGTGAGCTCCATAATCTGGTTCCACAGGCGCTCGTCTTCCATCACGCAACGGTTGAGCGGCGTGATAACGCCACCCGGGTCCACACTGTTGGCGATGGCCTGCGGCGCCAGACGGTTTGCAAGGTTCTTGGTGTAGGCGATAACGCCGCCCTTGCTGGCGGCGTAGGCGGGAAACTCCGATCCCGTATGCCCGCTCGCCGACCCCACATTGACCACGGATTTGATAGCCGGCGCCGGCTTGGCGGCAAGCCCCTCCCCCACAAAGGCGTAACGCTCGGTCACGTTGATGGTGCCACACAGGTTGGCGGCGATGTCGTCGGCCGAATCCTGCGTACCGGCAACGTTCACGATCACCTGAGGCTCAAGGTCGCCTGGAAACGAGTTAGGCTCGCGGACGTCAACAATCAAATGGCGGTAGCGCTCGTGTTCGATCGTCGCCGGCAGCAGATCAAAGCCCACAACCTCGTGACCTTCGTCCAAAAAGCGCTGCACGCACGCGGCTCCGATACCGCCCGAAGCGCCCGTGATCAAAACCCGCATACTTGCTCCTTAGGCGGTTGCGTGGCGCTCAAGGTACTCGGAGCCCACATTCTCGCGCTCCCAGCCGCGCACGACCTTGTAGCCCACAGGGCTCAGGAAGACCTCGCACAGCAGCTCGGCGATAGCGCCGGTCAGCGAGCACATAAGGACCTGCACCCAGGTCCAACCAAAGAACGTGTGGCTTACCACGATGGCAAAGACCAAGTTGTCGATAAACTGGCCAACACCCGTGGACACATAGGAGCGGAAGGCGAAGCTCGCAAAGTTATTCTTTTTGAGCATACGGCCGAGCGACTGGTTGAGCGTAGAGTTGACCACGGCAGAAACGAGCATTGCCAGCGAAGAGCCCAGCACCACGTACCAGGTGCCGCCGATGGTGGCGTTAAGGGCGGTGTTGACCTCGATCATGCCCGTGTCGTAGTAGGCGCCCCACATGCCGGGCGTGAGCGAACATGCCCAAAAGCACAGGCTCACGGCCAGATTGACCAGCAGCGCGAGGATAGAGATTTTGATGGATGCCTTGGCGCCAAAGCGCTTGCAGATCATGTCCTGGCACAAAAACGAAACCCAGCTCACCACAAAGCCGCAGTCGAGCGCCAGATACGGCAGGCTGATAAGCTCCTTGTTGGCCAGCAGGTTCATCATGATGACGCTCACGAAAAACAGCGAAACCGTTGCCGCGGGAATGCTCCGCAACAGGACCTTGTAGTCCTCCATGACCTTCTTGATCATTATGTACTCCTTTGGTTTTAGGTTTAACGAGCAGGATATCGGACCCGAACTGCTCGGACGCCTCGGTCTTGAGACGACGGTGGGTATGATAGCCGCTCACGCGGCATCAGGCAAGCAATCGGCGCGGCGGCCCCGCAGGGCCACCGCACTGGTGCGTTAAAAGGCTACGTTGCCAAACTCCGACAGGATAAGGTCGGGGTTGTGGTCAGTTGCCCAATCCACATTCCACGGGCTCGTGAACAGCAGCAGCTTACCGCCGCGCATGTCCTCGACACGCAGCGTGTCGCGCGTGAGCGAAAGGCCCGGGATATCGATAGTGTCGGGGTCGTTCTGGATCCAGCGGATGTCCGTATAGGGCAGCGGCTGGCGACGAACCTCAACACGGTACTCGGCCTTGAGGCGGCGCTCAAGTACCTCAAACTGCAGCACGCCGACCACGCCCACGATGACGCTCTCCATGCCGGCACCCAGCTCGCGGAAGATCTGGATGGCGCCCTCCTGGGCAAGCTCCTCCATGCCCTTGACGAACTGCTTGCGCTTGAGCGTGTCGACCTGCGTAATGCGAGCGAACATCTCGGGGGCAAACGTCGGGATCTGCGGATACTGCACGTGGCGCTTGCCGGAGCACACGGTGTCACCGATGCTAAAGATACCCGGGTCGAACAGGCCCACGATATCGCCCGCGTACGCCTCGTCCACGATGGCGCGGTCATCGGCCATCATCGACGTGCCCGTAGCAAGCTTAAGCTTGCGGTTGCTCTGCACGTGGAAGGCATCCATGCCGCGCTCGAACTTGCCCGAGCAAATGCGCACAAAGGCGATGCGATCGCGGTGGTTCTTGTCCATATTGGCCTGGATCTTAAACACAAAACCGCTAAAGTCATCGCGGCAGGGATCGACCGGCTCGCTGGTGAGCGTATCGGTATAGGCGCGCGGCGTCGGGGCCAGGCGCAGGAACTCCTTGAGGAAGGGCTCCACGCCAAAGTTGGTGAGCGCCGAGCCAAAGAACGCCGGGCTCAGCTTGCCGCAGGCCACGGCATCCAAGTCGAGCTCGTCGCCGGCACCATCGAGCAGCTCGATGTCGTCCATCAAGTTCTTATGGTTCTCTTCGCCAATAAGCTCGTCCATGGAAGGATCGCCCAGCTCGGCCTCGACCTCGGCGACCTTCTTGGTGGCGTTGGCGTGACCGTCGCCCTCAAAGGCGATAACGCGACGGGTCTGACGATCGAACACGCCGCGGAAATTGCGGCCGCTGCCGATCGGCCAGTTCATAGGATACGTATTGATGCCCAGAACGTTCTCGATTTCTTCCATAAGCTCAAACGGATCGCGAGCCTCGTGGTCGAGCTTGTTCACAAAGGTGAAGATGGGAATGTGGCGCAGCGTGCAGACCTTAAAGAGCTTTTTGGTCTGGGCCTCGACGCCCTTGGCGCCGTCGATGACCATGACAGCGGCGTCGGCGGCCATAAGGGTACGGTAGGTATCCTCCGAGAAGTCCTGGTGGCCGGGGGTATCGAGGATATTGACGCAGGCGCCGTTGTAGGTGAACTGCAGCACCGAGGAGGTGACGGAGATGCCGCGCTCCTTCTCGATGTCCATCCAGTCCGAGACGGCGTGCTTGGCCGAGCTCTTGCCCTTGACCGAGCCGGCGGTCTGGATGCTGCCGGTATAGAGCAGCAGCTTCTCGGTAAGCGTGGTCTTACCGGCGTCCGGGTGGCTGATGATCGCGAATGTGCGGCGCGACGAGATTTCATCCGACAGGCTTGCCATGCGGATCCTTTCTTGCATTGAGTGCATTACGTCGTTGTAACCCGACTATTGTAGCCGCGAAATGCTGTTACAGGGCACCTATCAGGACAAATTCATCAGTTGGGGCCTGGGTAGCCGGCCCAATCCGTATTTGCCTCTTGCGTAACTGTGCATAGTGTATATATACTGTGCTTACCGGTTATATACACGTGTAGCCCATCAGCTAAGGAGCCGCTGTGGACATCATCCTATCCAATTCGAGCGACAAGCCCATTTACGAGCAAATAGCCTCGCAAGTCAAAGCTCAGATCTTATCGGGCACGCTCGCTGCGGGAGCCAAACTCCCCAGTATCCGTGCACTCGCGAGCGATCTTGGCGTGAGCGTCATCACCACCAAGCGCGCCTACGCCGACCTGGAGCAACTCGGGTTTATCTGCACCGTGCAGGGCAAGGGCTGTTTTGTCGCCGAGGGCAACCAGGAGCTCTTGCGCGAAAACCAGCTCTGCCATATCGAAGAGCTACTTGCGAAAGCGGCGAGCCAAGCCGAAGCCCTGGGCGTCACGCGCGACAAACTGCACGAGATGCTCGACCTGGTAGCCCCCGAAACCATGCAGTAGCCATCTGCAAGAAAGGCTATACCATGCAAAACTTACTAGAGCTCAAAGGCGCATCGCGCCGCGTGAGCGACCGTTTTTCGTTGCGAGACGTCACGCTTGCCGTGGAGCCCGGCCAGATCGTTGGCTTTGTGGGCGCAAATGGCGCCGGCAAGACGACGACCATTCGCGCCGCGCTTGGGCTTATCAAACTCGATGCCGGCGAGGTGCACCTGTTTGGGCAGCACTGTGGCGCCAACGCGCCCGATGAAGCGCAGCGCTGCCTGCGTTCCCACATCGGTCTTGTCCTGGACACGTGCCCCTTCCCCTCCACGCTCAAGGTGGGCCAGATCGAGTCGCTCGTAGGCCCGGCGTACCCCACGTGGGACCGCGAAACGTTCGCCCGATTCATCAACCGATTTGGCCTCGATCCCAAGACAAAGGTCAAGGACCTCTCCCGCGGCATGGGCATGAAACTGCAGCTTGCCTGCGCACTCAGCCACAAGGCCAAGCTGCTCGTTTTGGACGAAGCCACCGCGGGCCTCGATCCCATGGCACGCGAGGAGCTGCTTGATGAGCTGCTCGCCTTTGTTTCCGACGGCCTGCACAGCGTGCTGCTCTCGAGCCACATTACGTCCGACCTCGATCGCGCTGCCGACCGCGTCATCTGCATCGATAACGGCTCGATTGTGTTTGACCTGCCGCGCGAGGACATTACCGACCGAGCCGGCATCGTCCACTGCACCCAAGCACAGGCCGCCGAGCTTATGGCTTGCGTCGAAGGTGCCCGCGCCGCCCGCCATGCCTACAGCGTGGACGTACTCGTACCCAACCGTCGCGAAACACTCGAGGCCTTCCCCGAGATTCCCTGCGATCGGGCAACCATTGATGACTATCTGCGCCTCATGCTGAAAGGGGCTTCGAAATGAAACGCGCCTTTATGTCCGAACTAGCCATCGTTCGCACGCTCATCCCGAGCATCGCGGGCGTCGGCCTGTTTTTATTCGTCGTGCTGTCCCTCGCCAACACGTCGGGCGGCGACTCTGGCACAAGTGCCGGCGCCTGCGCGGTCAGTGCCATGTCGCCCATCATGATCATGAACTCACTGGCTGGCTACGATAACCAAAACGGCTGGGAGCGCTATCGGGCAACGCTGCCGTTCTCGCGCAAAGACATCATCTGCGCACGCTACCTATGCATTATTGCTTTCTCGGCCGTCATGGCATGCGCCGCCGTGCTTTTGAACATCATCGCCCTTCCGTTCTTCGATCACACGGGCATTCCCTCGACGGGACAGACCGTCTTTGAGATCACAATAGCCTCCGCCGCATCGATGCTCATCTCCCTCATGATGGTGTTTTTGGCACAGCCGCTGTTCTTTCGATTTGGACACATGGAGGCGCTGCGCTTTTCCGTCGGCCTGTTTGCCCTACTCGGATGCCTCACCATGGCAGCGCTGAGCTCCTCCAACCCCATCAGCAACTGGCTTATGTCGATTGCCGGGGAGAATCCCGATCCTGCCGTCCTTGGCTGTCTGTGTGCAGGAATTGCCGTACTGGCGCTCGCACTATGCGCAATCAGCTGCACCGTCAGCACCAAGGTTTATCGAGTACGCGATCTGTAGCCACACGAGTCTCAATCCGCGAAGGACGCGATCGCCGCCCCTCCCCGCAAATCCGTGGCAAAGGGCATGTCCCCGGCGTGCGCCACTGTACTACTTGCGCAGCGGCTTGGGCAGTGGAATGCCGGCGGCGATGACGGCCGCGATGATCATGCAGACGATACCCTTGAGTGGGAAGCACATGAGCAGCAGGCCCACGACCATGACCGGCTGACGCATGACCGCACCCATCGTCGATGCCGTGCAGACGGCGACGCAAAAGACCGGATCTGCGCCGGTGAGGATGGCAAGGCCATAGCCCAGGCTTACGCCCGAGAAGATAACCGGGAAGAAGTGACCGCCGCGCCAACCAAGGTTGATGAGGGCGGGCGTCAGCATGGCCTTAACAAGACCGGTCGCGATAAGCACGCCAGCGGGAATGGTCAGATAGGTTTCCATGAGCACGTCGGCCTGGGTCTCGCCGGCAAACATGGTATAGGGCAGGACCGTGCCACAGATGGCGAGTGCCAGACCGGCCAGCATGGCCTTGACGACAGGACGCTCCCCTATTGCATGGGACAGTGCCTCGCTTGCATGCTCAGAGACAAAGTACAGCCAGCCGCAGACGGTGCCGATCAACGACAGAGGGACGAGCCAGGTAAGCTCTAGGTTGCCCACCTCGGCGGACTCGAACCTGGGCATGCCCATGCCGCCGCCCACAAGCTGTCCAAGCAGCAGGTAGGTGCCCAGACCGCCGGCAATCGCAATACCGTAGACCACCGTCTTTTGCGCCTTGGGCAGCTTGATGGTGATCTCGCCGGACGCGGACTCATCGTCGGCGTCTTCACCCTGGCCGTCGGTGCTACCGGCAAGCGGCGCCACAAAGCCAAAGACGGGCGCGGTAAAGAGCGCCGTCAGGGCAGCCTGGGTGCCCAGCAACGTGAGCTCCCTAAACTCGGCGCCAAAGCGACGCATGCGGTCGCCGACCCAGCTGCACAGACCGGCGATAACGCCGGTCAGGCCGGCCTCCGGTCCAATGCTTCCGCCAAACAGCAGCGGCAGCAATGCCGCGAGCGAAAGCTTGCCCAGGTTGTCGTACGGGTAGCGCCCGTCTTGCTTAACCTTAGCCATCACCTGGTTGAGGTCATCGGTCTTGGTGCCTGTCATCTTTTCGTACAGACCGATTAACAGGCCGCCCAGCAGGCAGACAAAAAACGGGTACGGCAGAAAGCCAAACGGGCCGCTGGCAAGCTCGGGCGAAGCGACGCCCAGCGCGTGCGGAATCTCGGTCCATAGATAGTCGATACCGTGCTCCATCGCAAAAAAGAACAGCCAGACCGCGGCACCTGCGAACGCACCGGTCACGGCAACGCTAACTAAAAACAGCGCGCGGTTTGTGGGTTTGGCAAGGTTGTCCATCGGGTCCTCCCGCGGTCAAAGTCGACATAGATACGTTTATTGTAGAGCGAGCGTTGCCGAACGAGCTAACCATCTGCGCCGCAAACGGCACCATTGGGATTCACAGTGAGGAAGGCTCAAGACTTATCCGTTGATAATCGAGGCAATCTCGCGCAAATCGTCGGCAAAGTAGATGCCCTGCTGGCGCCTCGGGCTCGAAAGCCCTTTATCAATCATGTGCCCGAGCAGTGCCTTGAGGTCGTTGTAGTAACCGTCCAGGTTATACAGGATGCACGGAGCACTCAGGTGCCCCAACGACACCGCGGACATAACCTCGGCAATCTCCTCGAGTGTGCCCGTGCCGCCCGGAAATGCGATGAACGCATCGCCGAGCTCAATCATCTTGGCTTTTCGCTCGGCCATATCACTCGTCACGATAAGGTCGTCGATTCCGTCGTGCTGAAACTCGGCCTCGATAAAAAAGCTCGGCTCCACGCCCGTCACATGTCCGCCAGCATCGAGCACGCTATCGGCGAGCGCGCCCATCAGGCCCGATTTGGACCCGCCGTATACCAGCGCGTGGCCGTTGGTGCCAATCCAGTTGCCCAGCTCCTGTACCGCAGGCAGAAACGCCGGGTCATTACCGACGCTGGCACCCAGATACACGGTGATATTCATTTCAGTCCCCCTCGTCGTGACGCGCGGCGCCCGTTCTAGCGTTGGCGCCGGCGATATTCGCGCACGCGGCGCGACAGGTCGGCGAGCTCGTCACGATCGAGCTCTTCCAAATGCTCAAGATCGTCCATAAAGCGCGCCATGGTGTCCTTTTGGCGCAGCTTGATGAGCGTATTGCAGTAGTTCACCGCCACGCCCGTAAGCATGGCGATATAGAAGATACTGATGACGCTTAGGATAACGGTAATGCCGCGGGCAACCGGCGTTTCGGCGGGGATATCGCCAAAGCCGATCGTCGAGACCGTCTCAAAGCTAAACCAAAGTCCATCGCCAAACGTAAGGGTCGTGGGCTCGGACAGCCAGACGGCCGTCGAGCACAGCAGATAAAAGACGAGAAAAAGGCCCGTGATGCGCACGAAACCGGCTTGACGCAACACATCGGCCAGCGTCCTCAGCTTTTTCATCGAGACCCCCTATTTTTCAGGACAATCGATTGCTTTTGGTCGGTATTGTCCCACGCCTCCCCTGCAAACGGAACCAGTCATCGAGAACGTCTCGAAACGATGGGTTGTGAGGGACAATCCTTCCACGACAAAACAAAGTGCGTTTCAATCTGCGACAAATAGGATGTTCCCGTCGGCCTCACAGCCTGAACTAGTATCTTGATATAGACATACCGCCCACCGCCGTGCACGCAACACGCGGAAAGAAAGGAAATCCACGATGTTTAGACCTCTTCGCAGAAAGAAGCGTGCTATCACCGATCAAGAGGCACGAGAGCTGCTCGTTAATTGCAAACGCGGCATTTTTGCCGTCAACGGAGACGACGGCTATCCTTACGCCATTCCCGTTAACTACTACTTTGACCCCGAGTACGACAAAATTTACTTTCATGGAGCCAAGGCGGGACATAAGGTCGATGCACTCAAACGCAGCGACAAAGTCTGCTTTACCGTCTATGGCAACGATTGGTACAAAGACGACGACTGGGCACCCTATGTTCAGAGCACCGTGGTTTTTGGCCGTTGCCGCCTCGTAAACGATGATCCAGCGTTTGTCGAAGACAAAGTCCGACAGTTTGCCCTCAAGTACTATCCTTCTGCCGAAGAGGTCGAAGAGGAAATCAAGCAAAGTATCAGAGGCGTCCAACTGTATGAGATTACGATTGAGCACCTTTGCGGCAAGCAAATTCAAGAAAAGTAGCAGACGTGGAAAACGCGCTCGCAAGCCTCTGCGTCCTATGCGTCCACGCACATTGACGACATGGGCGCAAGCCGCAGTACCCGAATCGTGTGCCCCCTACACCCCAAAAACGTAGCGGCCTAAGCGGTCGCACGCTTCCTTTACGCGCGAAAGCGGCAGCGCCAGATTCACGCGAATGTGGCAGGGTCCGTGGAACGGGCGGCCGTCCTGATACCCCACGCCCACGCGCGCTCCCTCGTCGAGCAGCCACTGAATATCGCGGCCATGCTCGCGGCACCACTCGGTGCAGTCCAGAAACACCATGTACGTGCCCTGCGGACGCGAATAGGACACGCCCTCAAAATGCTCGTCCACGTAATCGCAGAAGTGCTCGATATTGCCGGCAAGCACCTGGTTGAGCTCGTTCACCCACTCGTAGCCCTGCGGCTGGTAAGCACCGATAAGCGCATGCATGGAGAGGACATTCATCTCGTTGTAGTGGGTCTTGTCGGACACGGCGCACATGCGATCGCGCAGCGTCTCGTTGTAGACAATGTGGTAGCTGCCGACCAGACCCGCCAGGTTAAACGTCTTGCTCGGCGCATAGAGGGCAACCGTGCGCATGCGAGCATCCTCGCTCACCGACTGCGTCGGGATATGCTTGTGTCCCGGCAGGATGATATCGGACCAAATCTCGTCCGAGATTACCATGCAATCGTGCTGGCGATAGATGTCCATAGCGCGCTCGATCTCGTCGCGCTCCCATACGCGGCCGCAGGGATTGTGCGGCGAGCAGAACACCGCGGCATGGATGTGGTTTTGTGCGAGCTTGCGCTCCATGTCCTCAAAGTCCATACGCCACACGCCCTGGTCGTCGAGCTTAAGCGGGCTGTGGACAATGCGATAGCCCGCGGCCTCAATGGACTTGGTAAAGCCGATGTAGGTAGGGCTGTGGACCAGCACCGCATCGCCCGGCTGAACATACGCACGCAGCGTCGACACGACACCGCCCAGCACGCCGTTTTCGTAGCCGATATGCTCCGGCGCCAAGCCCTCAACGCCGTTGCGGCGGCTCTGCCATTCGATGATGCGGTCGAAGTACTCGGGGCGCGGATTGAAATAGCCAAACATGGGGTGCTGGGCGCGCTGAATGATGTACTCCTGGACCGTGGGCACCGTGGCAAAGTTCATGTCCGCCACCCACATGGGAATGCGGTCGAAGCCCTCGTCGGGTGCGTTCGGAGCCATACCGGGGATCTCACCCCAAGAGTCAACAGCGATAGAGTCCATGCCGTGGCGGTCGATAAGCGAGCTGAAGTCGTATTTCATGCTGAGCTCCCGTGCAAAGTGATTGTTTTGGTAGGCGTTATTGTCCACCAGCGCGGACAGTTTTGGCGCGGGGTTTGGCGCTTAATTTGACGGGTGCGGACGAATGGCAGGTTAGTCTTGCGCGTCGTTGACGGCAACTACGGTTAGCTGGGTTTCATCGACCGCAAACGATATGTCGAGCCCGGCGTAAGCCAAGTGATAAACGCGGTTTGGCTCGTGCTTGCTGCCTGCGCGGCGCGGATCTTGGCAAAGGACCTCGACCAAGCCGGGGAGCTTTGCGGGCGGGACCATATCCTGCAGCGCTTGCGGGAACTCAACATCGAGCTCTTGCCACGGAGCATCCTCAATCCAGCCGCCCGTCGCATCCGGGTGACAGTCGGCAAATGGAATGTAGGGCTTGATATCGTAGATGGGCGTGCCATCGCGCAGGTCGGCCCCCAGCACATGGATGATGGGGCCATCGTCGGTGAGCTCGACACGATCAAGCTTGACGCAGGTGAGCCCGATGGGATTAGGGCGAAACGGACTGCGCGTGGCAAAGACGCCCACACGCTCGGCTCCACCCAGACGCGGCGGGCGCACGGTTTTCGACCGCTTGGCATTGGTGCCGGACCTGTCCTGCGCCTTGGCATCGGCAGCTATGTCCTTAGCCGTGCCGCCGGGCGTTCCGTTTTCGAAGCGCCACAGCAGCCACAGGTGAGAGAAGGAGTCCAGACCCTCAACCGCCGCACTGGAGGCAAATTCCGGCTCAAAAACGATGCGTCCCTGCAGATGAGGCGCCAAAAAGCTGTTGCGCGGAATGCCGAACTTCTGCGGCAGGTCGGTATGTATGTGTGCGATAGGTTCCATGCCGGTCATTGTACGGCATGGAGGTGTGGGGCGCAGCGCGCAATTATTCGCCGCGGTCCCCCGTTGTGCAACCAACGGTTGCTTGGAAGGGCACCTGCTGCCGCGTATGCTTAAGCCATCAACCAGCAGAAAGGAGCCGTTATGGCCTTCGCAGAAGAACTCATCGCTGTCCGTCGCGTCCATCACCTTACCCAGGAGCAGCTCGCCGCCAAGCTCTTCGTCACGCGCCAAGCCGTCAGCCGTTGGGAACGCGGCGAGGTCACACCGGGCATCGACATGATGAAGCTCATTGCCGCTGTGACCGGCGAGCCCCTGTCTCACCTGCTCGAAATGCCCGAGCACTATTGCCAGAGCTGCGGCATGATACTCACGCCCGGCGACTGCGGCACCGATGCCACGGGCGCCACGACCAATCATTACTGCAAGTGGTGCTACGACCACGGCAGGTACACCTACGACACCACGATGGAGGCGATGATCGAGGACTGTGCCCCACGGCTGGCGCAAAACACCGGCATGTCGCTCGACGAAGCCGTCTCGCTCATGGGCGCCGTTCTGCCGCAACTGGAGCGCTGGCGCTCCGTGCAGGAAAACGAGGAGCGCTACGGTGCCGAAGCGCGGACACGCTATGGCGATGAGGCTATCGATGCAGCAAACGAAGCGCTGCTGGACATGGACCCCGAGACATGGAACGACATGAAGGAACTTGAACGCGCTATTCTGGGTCAGCTCTCGATTGCCATGGGCATTGGCGACCCAGAGAGCAACGAAGCCCGCAAGCTTATCGCGATGCATCGTCGATGGATTGGCCTTAATTGGGGACACGAGCCCCAAGACGAAGCATACCTGGGCCTCGCCCACGGCTATCTTACCGACCAGCGCTTTATTGACTACTACGACAAGCCCTGCGGCGCCGGAGCCGCGGCGTTTCTGGTCCAGGCCATCGAGTTGTCACTGGCCCGCGCATAGACCGCGGCGGCTTTGGGTATTTCAATCAAAACCGCAACCGATTGGAGACCCATGGCTACTAATCATGAGCTCGTGCTCTACGTTATGACCGGCTGCCCGTATTGCATAAAGGTCAAGCGCTTTTTGGCCGATAACGGTGTGACCGTCCCCGAGCGCAATATCTCAACCGATTCCGATGCCGAACAGACGCTTATCACCGTCGGCGGAAAACGCCAGGTTCCCTGCTTGTTCATCGACGGCAAACCGCTCTACGAATCGAGTGACATCATCGCATGGGTACAGAAGAACCTGCTCTAGTGCAACATAGTCGTTGGGTAGTCGTTGGGGACGCACTTAAATGAGTAGGTGGGGATTCAGTTTCTCATTTTTATAGAACATATGTTTGCTCTCTGTGTTATACTCATCCCAAGGCATGAGACTGGTCGAGAGCTCCTGCGGAGGTCCCCAATGACACGCTGGAGCGAGCTCGGTAAGTAAGATCGGTGGTTACCGCACTCGCCCATCTCAGACAGGCTGCGCTCCTGTTCGCCGTCGCCATCAAAGAACGGCACTCACAATCAGACTGTTTCTTTTCCGTGAGTCACACAGGAGTGCATCGCTATGGCAAAAAAGATACCAACCTTTACGTCCGATATCGTTTCGAGCGCCTGCTCGGATATCAGCGGAATCGTTGAAGCCAAGAGTCTCAATCAAAAGGACATCGATCATGGAACCTCGCTTGAGGGGGCATTGCTCATCGGGCGCCGTCTCGAACAAGAGACTGCCGGATACCCCATTTCCAATCTCAAAGGATTGCTCTCCCCTATCGGAGGTCACCTTAGACAGCATTTTGCCCCTCGTTTAGGCTCATCCTATCTCGCACGGTGCATCAAACTTGCGCGCGCCGTGCCCGAGAATACCCCTTTTCGTCCCGAGCTTAGCCTCGCCCACTACGAGTCACTCGCGCGTATCGCCAACAGCGACCTGCGCCTAGAGCTAATGAACGTTGCTGCCGACAATAACTGGAGCGCGTCGCGCGTTGGCCTCCATGCCAGATATCAGAGTCCTCAAGACGTTTTGGATTCGTGGAAGTGTCGCGAGGTCGAATCAAACCAAGAGATCTGGCGCTTTGCTCGGGCCTATACCGATGCCTGCGGAATTATCTCGCTTGATAAGTTTATTGAGCTCTACAACTCCTGCGCCCCCAAACCAGTCTCGAGATTTGAGGTAAATGAAACCATTTGGCGAATCAAAAACGAATCAGGGAGAATCGATAATCCCTGCATTATGTCCGAGAACGGAAGTCTGTATCTCATAGCGCCTGAACTCGATGACGCCGTCGACGATACCCCTTACTACTACGATGACTATGGATATTCCTATAGAAAGTACGAACGCCACAGTGAGTACACCGACGAAATGCGCGCGCTACGCCAGCAGCGTGTTTACAGCAGAAGGGCCGCCATATTCGCTGGTCATAAGCAGCATTCGATTAAAAAACTCAAACATGAAAATGTCATCTGCGGACATGCAGATTACACGCGGCCAGTTGAATACCTCAAACAATATCTTTTACAAGATTCCAAACTCAGTGCCGCGGGCCTACATGCAAGAGAAGACGAGTTCGATTTCATCATGGCGAAGCTTTTGCGCTCCGTGGGCCTCAATGGCATACCGACGGAGCGGCAAAAAAGCGAAGACACCGCATTTTTATTGTTAATCATACGACCAGAGTATTATGAACGCAGAGAAGCTGCCCTGGTCTCAAAGCTCCTCTCGATAGTCTATGAAAACGCTCCCCTCTGGGAGTTCAACGGACGTTCACATGCCGAGCTAAGAAGCGAAGAAGTGGTGGAGCCTCTGGTGTCGGCATTACACCGAGAGGTCCAATCAAAACAAGCCGCTTAACCTAATTAACTGCTTGCATTTTTGTCTACAAAACTGTATACAAAAAGAGAGGCCCTTATGGAGCTCATCGCAATCCACCCCCATGCCCTCAAACACGGGCTGACGGAGACGGATATCACATGCGCTTGGAACTCTGCTTTCGCATGGTTCAGGCGTGATCTCGAAAATGGAGGTATCGATTACGTTCTCGTTGGACTTGATGGGAGAAACCGTCTTATGGAGCTCATTGCTCGATATTGCCCCGACCGAGAAGGCTACATTATTTTCCACGCCCTTGTTCCTCCCACACGCAAGGTGCTCAGAGAAATCGGGATCGATCGATAGGAGGCGCCATGGATGCTAAGCAGCTCGAAAAGATGATGGGATTTGCCCCTGGAGAGTTGGAGAAAACCGCGGAAGCCTACGAAAAAGATAAGTGGCCGAAAGGTCGAACCATCAAGTTGGGAAGGCCACCAATCTCTGATGAGCCGAGCGTCGTTTTATCAGCACGCGTGGGTGAATCGGTTCTTGAAGCGTTTGACGCAAAAGCAAAGCGCCATGGGCAAACACGTACGGAGCGACTCAGGGAGCTCATCACGCTCGATGCGATGATCGCCTAGTCACCCGCCGACCAAACATGTACGTCAGCATCCAAAGTCGACATTTTTCGACATCTTTGGATGCTGACGTACTGCTTTTTGCAGGGGAGTCATTGGGGTCGTTCTTAAATGCCTAGTCGTTAAAGAACGTCCCTGATGACTAGTTAGCCGTGGAAGCGAGCTATAGGCGCAAGCGGCTGTTCGCGAAAGACGCGCTCGACGGCGGCGCGGTATTCGTCGACCTTTTTGGTCTTACGTACGAGTTTGTGAACGGTAGCGGGGTCGGCGAAGGCGCATTTGGCGTAGAACCACCACTCCTTCATGCGAAAGACCGCGTTGCCGCCAATCTCTTCTGCATAGGCTGCAAACAGCGTATCATGGAAACGCTGCAGCTCGGCTGCCGTGGCAGCAGGACCGCCGTTGACCATGCGAGCCAGCGCGGGGTTCGCGAGCAGGCCGCGTCCCAGCATCACATGACGCGTGCCGGGATAGGCCTCCACCAGCGCATCCATGTCCTCAAGATCAAAAATGTCACCGTTATAGGCGACCGGGAACGGCGCGCGCTCCAGCGTCTCGCCATAGAACTCCTTGCGCGGCGAGCCCGTATAACGGTCCTTTTGCACGCGCGGATGCACGATCAGCTCTGCCAGCGGCATGCGGCAATACAGATCGAGCACGCGCTCATACTCGTCATCGCTCTCCAGACCCAGCCTGGTCTTGACCGACACCGGCAACGGCGAGTGCTCGCACACATCACGCAAGAACACCTCGAGCTCATCCAAGTTGCGCAGAAAACCCGAGCCCTTGCCCTTGGCGACAACCGTTCCCGAAGGACAACCCAAGTTGAGATTGACCTCGCGGTAGCCCATATCGGCAAGTACCTGCGCCGCCCACACAAACTCATCCGCGTTCTTTGACATCAGCTGAGGCACGACGTTGAGCCCCTGGTTGTTGGCAGGATCGATCTCCTTAAACGCCTTGCCGCCAAAGCGGTTTCCCACCCGCGGCGGCGGTAAAAACGGCGTGTAATAACAATCGAGCGCACCGAAGCACTCCGCATGCACACGACGGAACACATGCCCGGTAATCCCCTCCATAGGGGCCAGCGATAGAATCATCAACATCTACTCTCAGATCAATGCGTCAAAGGGACTGTCCCTTTGTCACATGCATTATGCCTTGTCCCTGAGGCGGCCCACAAGGCAGAGGCAATTACTTGACGCCAACCAGCCCTCCATCCGTCCCTGTGCAACGAAGGTGAACGGTGCCCACAAGCAGCAAATGGGGCCGCTTCACAGCGGCTCCCTCGCTCGCCACTTTTCCCTTGGTAGCGGCTTCATACTCTAAAAGATGGCGCCCACGATTAAGCGATCACCAACACCACGCTGTTGACCGCCATGTCTGAACAACAGACACCCTCCACTCATCTATACTCAAGAGCGTGTGCACATCGCCCCCGAAAAACGATGAGAGTCGAGGCCCCATGCAGCAGCTCACCGAACAAGAAAAGAAACGCATCCAGCGGTACTGCACATACCCCAAGATCGCAGCGACCGCACTCGTCATGTCGTTCGTGGCATGCCTGTTGATGTTGCCGCTCCAAATGATCAACGATATCGCGTTCCACCAAAAAGAATTCCAACCCGCGGGCATATATACCGCCATCGCACTCACCGTTATCGAACTCGCCATCTTTTGCTATTGCGCTCTTGCGCCGCGCTTTGGAATGCAGGGCAAACAGTGGAAGGAGCTGCAGAGCAGGCTCGCGGTAGCCCAGACCAACAAGGACCGTTCCGCGGAGGTCGCTGGCGTGCTTGCCACGCAAACTGCCGGCCGCCTGCTCAAGAACAGCGATAACGATCTCGCGCGCAACCTAGGCGGTGCTGCCGAGGTCGCCGGCGCCGTAGGGGCAGTCGCCACGGCGGCAGACGTGCTAGCCGAAACCTCGAGCAATGCCGAGGCCATGGCAAACGCATACGGTGTGACGATTCCAAGCGTCAAGAAGCAGATCATAGCTCTCGCGGTGGTGCCCGCCATTGTGCTGCTTGGCGTCTACATCCCGCAGTTTGTCCAGGGAAATAACGCGCTTCAGGTAAGAAAGGCTGC
Source organism: uncultured Collinsella sp. (assembly GCA_958448275.1). Classification (GTDB taxonomy): domain Bacteria; phylum Actinomycetota; class Coriobacteriia; order Coriobacteriales; family Coriobacteriaceae; genus Collinsella. The sequence goes on along the minus strand of CAUDDF010000004.1, from coordinate 41,317 downwards.
AGCCGCCGAGCAGCTCGCCATCGCGCAAGATGCCTTGGAGCCCGTGTGCGAACGCGTCGCAGCAGACAACCCATACGAGTCGTATCACGACTACGGCTACCGCATAATCGGCTATCTACGCGATAATGACCTCGGCGCTCAAGCAGCCTATATCTACCTTTCTTTTGATGCAGACGGCATGCTCACGGACGTCGATTACATCAGTCAGATCGACCCCGAGGCAAGCCTTGCAGACAACCTCGCCCGCGCCGAGCAGGATATCGCGACGCTCTATGCCCCGCTCAATGGGCTGGACGTTTCCGTTGCCACACCGGGCCTCCTCACGCCGTGCAGCCTGTCGGATGAATTTAAGCAGGCATTTTTAGCCGGCTCCCTATATGAAGAAATCAGCATCAAGACGGAAGACGAATCTATCAGGTCGTACTACACCTTTGACACCGAGCCCAAAGAAGAGTTCGACGAATACACCCATCCGGAAATTAGGCTCATGCTCTCTGCAAAGAAGAACTAAAGGCTTTCGATCTAATTGCCGCTCGCGAACATCGTCTATATCTCGAGGTCTAATACTTTTCCAAGAAGTGAACGACCGTTTTTGGACCCCTGAAGCATCGACATTTTCTGGCGCCAAAACCGCAGGATTTGGTTGGCAAAACCGCAGGAAATTGCATCTCGAAAGTGCCGATGCTTCGGGGGTCCATTTTGACTCGTTCACTTCTCGGAAAAGTATTAGACCCCGATTTCGCAAGGGCCTCAATGTGACAAAGGAACAACCCTTTTGTCACATTATTCGGAGCGCAGGGCTTCGACGGGATCCTTTTTGGACGCGCTGCGAGCGGGCAGCAGGCCGGCAACGACCGTTAGCAACACAGAAATCGCAATGAGCACCAGCGCATCCTGCACGGGCAGGCTCATCAGATTGGGCACCTGTTTGGCAGCAAGCGCCCAGGCATTAACCGGGAAGCTCACGGCCACCACGACGACAATGGCAAAGACACCGGCGATAAGCCCCTCAATAAAGGTCTCGGCATTGAATACGTTGGCCACGTTGCGCTTCGACGCGCCGATCGCGCGCAGGATGCCAATCTCCTTTTTGCGCTCCAGCACGCTGATGTATGTGATGATGCCGATCATGATGGAGCTCACCACCAGACTGATACTCACAAACGCGATGAGCACCAAGCTGATGGTGTTCACGATGTCGGTCACCGAACCCATGATGATGCCCATGTAGTCGGTGTACGAAATTGCCTGCTCGTCATGGCCAGCGGCTTTGACCTGCTTGTTGTACGCATCGATGTGATCGAGTACGCGCTCCTTGGCCTCAAAGTCGCGCGGGAAAATCTTGACCGAAATGGGGTCGGCCTCGTCCGCATAACCCAACGTGGTCAGATTGTTATCGTAGGTGAGCTTCGACGCCTTGGCATAGCTCATCATGAGCGAACTCAGGTCCTCGGCGTCCATGTTGAAGTGAATGGCATGAGCAAAGGCACTCGCATCCACGCGCATGGCGCTCGCCAGGTTAGCAAAACTCGACGACATCTGCGTCGCCATCTGGCCCATGAGCCCTGCTGCGCCTGCCCTGAGCTGAGCTGACACCGTCGCCGCAATCTGATCGCTGATCGACTTCATCACCTGATCCATAGCCTGCTGCAGATACGGAGCCAGCTGCTTTTGCACATAGTCGGTCATCGCCTGCTGCAGGCGCTCGGCCAGGGCATCGCCGCCGAGCGCTTTGAGCTGGGCCAGGATTTGCTGGGCTGCCGTATCACTCTCAAGATACGCCGAGAATGCGGCAGCAAGCTTTGACGCGTCCTTAAGATCATCGGGTGACAGCGCCTTAAACTGATCAGACTGCAAAAAGCCCTCAAACAGCTGGTTGGCAAGCGTTCCCACCTGCTGCATTTGCTCGGGCGTGAGTTCCAGACCGTCAAAGACGCCCGAGAAATCTGGGGTTGGCGCTTTGGCCATGATGTCGCCAAAGTCGATGTCCCTACCAACGCCCGAAAGGTCAATATCCAGCCCGGACAAATCAAGACCCGACAGGTCCATACCGCCGGCAACACCCGAGAGCGCAGACGCATCGAACGAGAACGCGCTCTTGAGCGCCGCCTCGTCCACACTGAACATGCTGCCCAGATCCACGCCTTGCTTGGCCTCGCCTTGCAGTTCGTCGAAGGTTTTGCCCGTAAAGACATCCGTCTCGGGGTGGGCAAGCTGCTCTTGCAAAATCTGCGAATTGGCGGCGCGCTCCATAAGCTGGCGGGTCAGCGCATGCGTATAGGCAATGCCCGGAGACAACGCACTCGCATTGGCTGTCTCGTCAGGTCGCACCACGCCCACAATGTGCACGTCAATACCGTCGGCAACCTTGGCGGCCATAAAGTCGGCGTCGCCAGACATATCGGTCCACATGCCGGTCTCTTCGTTTTTGCGATAGGCATCGGCCGGCGACAGCACCTTAAACGTCGTGGACAGCGCATCGTCGTAGGTAAAATCGGTGCCAGTCTCGGGCGTCTCGGCCTTGCCGTCGGCCGCCATGGCACTGTTAACCAGGTCGTTGAGCTCATCGATATCCAGCGCACCGATGCTGTAGAGTGTGTAATCGCCCACCGTGCCACGGCTCGAAAGCACCATCACGGCTTCGTTGGCGGACGTGGGCCAATGACCGGCGACGACATCGTACTGGCTGTCGAGCAGGCTCTGGTCGTCAATCATCTCGTTAAAGACCGAGGTTCCCATGGATTCCATGCTCACCGTTGCCGCCGAGCTCGCGCCTCCGCTCATGGCCTCGGTCATGGCGTTGGGCACCAGCCGGACAGGCTTCTCGTCACCCTTACCCGCACGATAGACAACCGGCAATACACCGTAGCCGTACTGAATGGCGTTGACCTCTTTATCGATGCCGTCGCCACCGGCATCGAGCCATGTCTTAAAGCTCGTCATGTCGTTGGACTTAACGCTCGCAAACATATCCTTTACGGCCGTGACCACAGGAATCTTATCGGTTCCCTTAGCCTTGCCGCCGGCACTGTCGTCGGACGAATCCACGTTTTCAGGCGAGTCATCATCCGCAGCCCCCTGCCCGCCCATCATGGACGACAGGTCGTAATCCTGCTTGAAAATGGTGAGCGGGTAGCTCGAGAGCGTATCCTCCTCGACCTTTTTGATGTAGCCGTTTACGCCATTGGACAGCGCCAGGATCGCCGCAATACCTATAATGCCAATCGACCCCGCAAAGGCCGTCATGGCCGTACGGCCTTTTTTGGTCATAAGGTTGCGGGCAGAAAGCCCCAGCGCCGTCACAAAACTCATCGAGGTTTTGCGCGTAGGCTTGGCCTCACGGCGCGTGGCGTCGGCGACATCGAAAGGGTCGGAATCGTCGGTGATCTTACCGTCCGCCAGGTTGACGATGCGCGTGGCATATTGGTACGCCAGCTCGGGATTATGCGTGACCATGATGACCAGGCGGTCGCGCGCCACGTCCTTAAGCAAGTCCATGACCTGTACGGATGTCGTTGAATCCAAGGCGCCGGTCGGCTCGTCGGCCAGCACGATCTCGGGATCATTGATCAGGGCGCGGGCGATGGCCACGCGTTGCATCTGTCCACCCGAAAGCTGGCTCGGGCGCTTGTTAACATGCTCCCCCAAGCCGACTTTCTCCAACGCCTCGCGTGCACGCTGGCAGCGCTCGGCATGCCCCACGCCCGTGAGCGTAAGCGCCAGCTCCACGTTTTCCAAAATGGTCTGATGCGGAATGAGGTTATAGCTTTGGAACACAAAGCCGATGCGGTTGTTACGGTAGGCATCCCAATCGCGATCGCGAAAGTCCTTGGTCGAGATGCCGTCGATGAGCAGGTCGCCGGAATCGAAATGATCGAGTCCACCGATTACGTTGAGCATCGTAGTTTTGCCCGAGCCCGAGGGGCCCAGAATGGCCACGAACTCGTTATCGCGAAAAGACAGGCTCACGCTGTCGAGCGCCACCTGCGTAAACGACTGGGTAACGTACCTTTTGCAAATACCTTTGAGCTCCAGCATCGATGGGCTTCCTCCCCGCACAGGGACGGGCACGTCGGCCTTTCCCCATCACTCGCGTGTAATGCGTTTTTCCTACCCCATCTCACCTTTGTCATACACGCTAGCAGGAGAATTGGCAGTGAGCTAGAGGATTGGATCACTTGTGGTGCTGCATTGGCTCCGGGTCCCGCGTTGGTGCCGACCCTGAGTAGGAGCCGGCTCTACGGTCGTACCAACGATGCTGCGAAACCGGTCCCGCAACGGCTCCAAACGGGACTTCGGCAACGGTCTCACGTCAGCTCCAGACCCCAACGAGTGGCGGCAAAGCGCTCATTTCCGGCCAAACCGCCACTCGTTCACGGCAGTCCTCGTTCAAAGTTGCCCAAAAAGGCCCTACTTCTCCAATCCACACGGCATCACGTTATCGCTACCGCGACGGTCTTTGGTCACAGCAGCAAAGAAACGATAACCGCCCGAGAAGTTATAGCAGTCAAAACCGTGCTGAGCGAGAATGCGACAAGCGATGTAGCTGCGAAGACCACTTTGGCAAATAACATAAACAGGCTTTGCCACGTCAAGCTCCCCCAAGCGAGCGCGCAAGTCATCAACAGGGATGTTCATAAAGCCGTCGATATGACCGCGACCATACTCGCCAACCGTGCGAACATCGAGCAGCTGCACGCTTCCGTCGCGCGGCAGATCAGGCTCCTGTTCCCAATGCCACTGCTTGAGGATGCCCGAGTCAACGTTCTCGATCATAAAACCAGCCATGTTTACCGGGTCTTTTGCCGAAGAATATGGCGGCGCATAAGCCAAATCCAAATCCTTGAGCTTATCGGCCCGAATACCGGCCTGGATTGCCGTCGCCAGCACGTCGATGCGTTTATCGACGCCATCGACGCCCACAATCTGCGCACCCAACAGACGCAAGGTTTCCCTCTCAAACACGACTTTCATGGTCATGGGCGTCGCTCCGGGATAATAGCCCGCATGCGATCCGGGCGACAGCACAACGCTCTCGCAATCAATACCTGCCGCACGCGCTGCTTTCACAGAAATTCCCGTGCTCGCAGCTGTCAAGTCGAACACCTTGATCACCGAAGAGCCCAACGAGCCCTGATAGTGACTGTCTAGGCCACAGATCACATCGGCGACGATACGCCCCTGTTTATTGGCGGGGCCCGCAAGGGAAATCACTGCGTCCTCGCCCGTCACCTGATGCTTGACCTGCACGGCATCGCCCACGGCATATACGTCGAGAGCAGATGTCTCCATGCGATCGTTCACCACAATGGAGCCCTTGATGCCCAGCTCGATGCCAGCTTCCTTTGCCAAATGGCTCTCGGGGACAACGCCGATAGCGAGCAGCACCATATCGGCCACGATAGAATCTTCGCCCGCCACATGAGTGACCACACGGCCATCGACCTCTTCAAAACCCGTCACGTCGGCACGAAGTCGCAGGTCAATGCCATGCTCGCGCACTTCCGTGTGAAGCAGCGTTGCCATATCGTAATCCATGTTGTTCATTAGTTGACGAGGGCGCTGCAGAAGCGTCACCGTAAGGCCCAGGTCGCGCAGGTTCTCGGCAGTCTCGATGCCGATAAAACCGCCGCCGATCACCACAGCGCTCTTCGGCCTATGCTCTTGTACATAGTCATGGATATGCAGCGTGTCCTCGACCGTTCGCAAGCTGAAGATCTTATCCGAATCGATCCCCGGAAGCTCAGGGCGAATCGGGTGCGCGCCAGGCGAAAGAATCAGCTTGTCATATGTCTCGACAAATTCTTCGCCGGTGAGCAGGTTGCGGACGTCAACCGCATGCACATCGGGGTGAATGGCGATCACCTCATGACTCGTCTTCACGGCAATGCGGAATCGATTCCAAAATCCCTCGGGCGATTGCAGCGTGAGCGCAGACTCCTCCTCAATCACGCCGCCAATAAAGTATGGCAATCCGCAATTGGCATAGGACACATAGCCCGTGCGCTCGAAAACAACAATCTCCGCCTGCTCGTCAAGCCTGCGCAAGCGCGCCGCGGCCGATGCGCCGCCGGCAACGCCTCCCACGATAACCACCTTCATGGTTAACGCACCACCTTTCCACCGTAGCTATTGATTCCGCCAATGTTCTTCACGTTGCTGTAGCCTGCACGCTGGAGAAAACTCGTGGCACGACCGCTACGAGCACCACTCAAGCAATGTACAAACAGCGGGGCGTCCTTCTTTGGATATTCGGCAAGCACGCGGTCGATGCTATCGAGGGGAATGTTGACGGCCCCGGGGATATGCCCCTGCCGATACTCATCGGCGCCGCGTACATCAATCAATACCGCGCCTTCGGTCGCCTGGCACTCCTCAACACCTTTGTTGATATCCACCCCAGCAAATAAATCAAACAATCCCATGATGAGCTCCTTTGCTCGCTTGTCCTATCGCTTGATGCCAGTATGTCCGGAAGACATAGGCCGGTTCCGTGACCAAGTCACCATATGGGTGGTTTTCTTGAGAGCAAGCAGCGAGCAGCGGGCGGATAGGCACCACAGCAAAGTCATCGCTACGGCAGGCGCGCCAAACCGTCGACATCCAGAACAAGGATGCGCCCGCGCTTCACCTCGATAAGGCCCTCATCGGCAAGACGACGCAACACGCGTGTCACCGCCTCGCGAGCAGAGTTGATATCACGCGCCAATTCGTCTTGAGTGATCCGGAGCTCCATCGACTCCGCTGCCCGGCATCGCTCAACCAGATAGTCGGCAACGCGCTGGTCAAGGCGCCTGAAGAGCATCTGCTGCAGCACGCGAACCACCTGGGAGTAGCGCTGCGCCTCTACTTCGAGCATGAAAACCTTGACGTGGATATTAACGTTGGCAAGATGCTCGCAAACACCAATAGGAACAACGAGGAGCGTGGATTCTCGTGTCGCAGTTACGAGCGTGTCGAATGAGATTTGCCGAATAACGCACGACGCGGTGGTGACGCAGCATTCTCCCTCACCGAGCCGAAACAGCGTAACCTCCTTGCCCTCCTCGGAAAGAAGGCTGACGCGGATATCGCCGTGGACAATGAGGAAGACGCCCGTGCAAGAGCTGTCGCTGCCGCCAATAAGCTGTCCGGCATCAAAGGCGCGCAAGGCGGATTGCCCTAAAACAAGAGCGCGTTCGTCGTCAGACAAATGCTCCCAAAACGGAAACTTCTTTACGATATCTTGCATCCCGTCCATTTGTGGCTCCTTTCCCCATTAGGTTTAATCTAGCAGGAAAGATGCAGGTGAAAAGGGACGGCGGCATATAAATGAGCTGCCTCCCATTTCTTGGAAACGAGAACATAACAAGAGCAGATTTGATCTCGAAGAATCGAAATCAAAGAGGCCCCAGGAATCCCGAGACCTCCTCAATATACATAGTTCAGCTTGTTTATTGCTCGCTATTCGCAATCGCCTGGTCAATAAGCTTATCGAGCGCTGCGCGCTGCTCGGCGGAGCTGATGGCTCCCACGATTGGATCCCCTACGATGTTGCCATTCTGATCGATGACATACGTTGTCGGGAACGAGAACAAATTTGACGTGAACTTACCGGCCTCGCTATCCGACTTGAACCAGATGTTCTTATATGTCACGCCCTTCTTGCTCAGCACGTCCTTGGCATCTGCAATCTCGCCCTTGTTACCATCGAGCGTAAAGGAATTGACACCTACGACCTGGCCGCCCTTCTCGGCAAGCTCCTGATTCAGTTTCTCAAGATCGCCCAACTCGCCCACGCACGGCTTGCAAGTGGTGAACCAGAAGTTCATGACGGTGACCTTGTTCTTAGAGAACAGCTCGTCGCTACTCACGTCGTTGCCATCCAGGTCCTTGCCCGTAAAGCTGGGGAACTTCGTCGCCTCGCTCGAAGCATTGGCACCAGCCGTCATGCCAGCGGCCGAAGCGTCGACGCTCTCGCCTTCGCTCGGCGTGCTTCCACAGCCGGGGAACTCCTTCTCCAAGCTCTCGAGCTTGTCCTCGATCTCCTTGATCTGCTGCGCACCGGCCTTGAGCGTCTTGAGCTCATCCGCCGTGAACTCATCCTTGGCGCCGTCGATGGTCTTGAGCAGGAAATCGCCGTAATTGCTGCCGTCCTCAATCATTACCGAGTCTTTATTTGCCGCATTGAATACCTTTTCCCACAGCGCGTTATCGCTCGAAAGGATATCGTTCTCCTTTTTCATGAGCTTCGCATACAACTCGGCGGCCTCGTCGGCATTGGTCGGCTTCTGCGCAGTAAGTTCTGCGATCTTAGGATCAGAGCTCGCAGATTCGCTCACATTGCCACCGGGCGCCGAACATGCCACAAGGCACAAGGCCAATACCGGCACCATAAACAGGGCCGCAATCTTAGAAAGCTTCATAGTCATTCCTCCGTTTTGTCGAAGCTTGTTTACTTTTTATCGGCGGTCAAGGGAAGCTTTTCCGCCGACACATCCAGGCCATAGCGATAGCTGATGGCATCGACAGGACAGGCCCCGATGCACTTTCCGCACCGGATACATTCGGCATGATTGGGCGCGCGGACCACATCAACGTCCATCTGACAAACCCTTGAACACTTGCCGCACGAGACGCATTTGCATGCATCGACCCGAATCCCTAGCAGGGATACCTTATTCATGAGCGCATAGAATGCGCCGAGCGGGCAAATCCATTTGCAGAAGGGGCGATAGAACAAAACGCTCAGCACTACCACGGCAATGAGAACGGCAAGTTTCCAGGTAAAGAGCTGCCCCAGCGCAGATCGAATGCCGGCATTGGCAGCCGCCAGCGGAATGGCGCCCTCGAGCACACCCTGGGGACAGATGTACTTGCAAAAGAACGGATCTCCCATCCCCAGGTCGTTGACCACCAGCACAGGCAGCAATACCACAGCAAACAGCAGCACGAAGTATTTGATATACGTAAGCGCCTTGAGCTTTTTTGTCGAAAGCTTTTTGCCGGGAATCTTATGAAGCAGCTCCTGCAGCCAGCCAAACGGGCACAGAAAGCCACATACAAAGCGTCCCAGCAGCACGCCGAGCAAAATGAGCGTACCGGTTACATAGTAAGAAAAGTTGAACTTGGATGAACCTACTACCGACTGGAACGACCCGATGGGGCACGCACCCGATGCCGCGGGGCACGAATAGCAATTAAGTCCAGGTACGCAGACTGTTTTTCCCGCGCCCTGATAGATGCCGCCTTTGGCAAAGTTTGGCAGGTGGATATTGGTGACGAGCGTTGCCGCCGCCTGAATGAATCCGCGAAATCGAGCCAAAACATGCGACGCAGTGTTTTCTCTTTTATCCAATTCCGATACACTCCAAGCACAGCCTAATCGCTTTGGCCAGCACGGCATCCGCCTCGCCACGCATAACGCCAAAGCACACCATGGCAATTCCGACGATCAACAAAGCGACCTGTACCACGGGTTTTACCGCTTTGAACAACCTGACCACTCCTTTCGTTACGCGACCATTGGACCATATCGGCTATAAAATCCGTGTTAAGCGCGATTTGAAATGTGCAAGGAGACTGTTATGCGTATTTTGATCGTCGAGGACGAGCAGGCGCTGTGTGACGCAATCGCGCGCAGCTTGCGAAACTTGGCGTACAGCGTCGACTGCTGTCACGACGGACAGGAGGCGCTCGACCTACTGGACGTTGAGATCTTCGACCTCGTGGTACTCGACCTCAACCTTCCCCGTATCGACGGCATGACCGTGCTCAGGGAACTTAGGAAAACTGACTGCGAGACCAAGGTACTGATTCTGTCCGCACGCGGCGAAGTATCCGATAAAGTCGCCGGACTCGATGCCGGCGCCAACGATTACCTCACCAAGCCGTTTCATCTGGACGAGCTTGCGGCAAGGATCCGCAGCCTTACCCTCAGACGCTTTACACAAAGCGACATAGTTTTAACCTGCGGAAAGCTCCGCTTTGACACCAAGGCGCGCATCGCTTCCGTGGACAGCGAGGCTTTATCTCTTACGCGCAAGGAAACGGGAATCTTGGAATACCTGATGCTTAATCAGGGGCGTCCGGTAAGTCAAGAGGAGCTTATCGAGCACGTTTGGGATAGCAGCGTGAACAGCTTTAGCAACGCAACCCGCGTTCACATCTCGTCACTCCGCAAAAAGCTGCGCAGCGCTTTGGGATACGACCCGATTCGCAATCGGATTGGAGAGGGCTACGTTATGGAGGATAGCGAATGAAAAGGCTTTCGCTGCAATGGCGCATAACGATTATGACGGCACTGCTGACGTGTGCGGCATGCGTGCTGACGAACTGCCTGGTCGGCTATACGGGCATGCGCTACATGGATGCCATCGGCAGTAACATCTTGGCCTTTAACGCAACCGGCGAAGATTCGCCCCAGGCGTTCGACCCAACGAAAGCGACCCCCGATGACAAGGTCACGATCGTCGTAAACGACGCACAGGAGTCTTTTGGCACGACAACCTGGTACATCACGGCTGGAGTCACACTCCTTGGCGGCGCGCTAGCATACTTTGCGAGCGGCCGTGCACTCAAACCGCTACGGGCTTTTGCAGCCCAGGTTGAGCGTGTGCAGCCTGACAACCTAAGCGAAATCAGACTCAATGAAGATGTGCCCACCGAGCTAAAACGATGCAGTGCCTCTTTCAACGACATGATCGCCCGTCTTGGCGAAGGGTTCTCTGCACAGCGTCAGTTTACCGGCAACGCCGCACACGAGCTGCGCACCCCGCTCTCCCTTATGCAAGCACAGATTGAACTATTCATCTCTGAGCACTCCGGTTTGCAACCCGAAACAGCCGAGCTGCTCGGCCTGCTACAAGAACAAACTGAGCGCATGTCTCGAATGACCAAGGTATTGCTCGAGATGAGCGAGCTCCGCAGCGTTCCTTGCGAGGACGATGTTGAACTCGGTCCCTTGTCCGAAGAGGTCCTCACCGACCTTGCGCCACTTGCCGAGAATAAGGGCATAGCCCTCAATTGTGCTGGAGACGCTTTAGTAATCGGGAGCGACACGCTCCTCTATCGGCTGGTGTTTAATCTGGTCGAAAACGCCATCCGTTACAGCCGCTCCGGCTCGACTGTCAACGTCTCCATCTGCGACAGCGACAGCCACGTGTTCCTGCGAGTCGAGGACCAGGGACCGGGAATACCCAAGCAGTACCGAGAAAGCATCTTCCAGCCGTTCTTTCGTCTAGACAAATCCCGCAGCAGGGCATATGGCGGCGCAGGACTCGGGCTAGCGCTTGTTTGGGAGATTGCAGCGCTTCACGGTGGCACGGTAGGGGTCGAAGCAAGTTCCGAGAACGGGACCACCATGCTCGTAAGCCTTCCAAAACGATCCGCAGCGTTAACCGAACAGTAAAACGAAAGGGGTCCCGAGCAACAGAGGTACAATTGCTGCATTGTTGCCACCTGATGGGAGATGGAAGATGGACCGCGATGGCTACCCGCGCATTCCCATGCCGTTGATGTGCACTGCCTTTGTGCCGGGCCAGATTGACGCTGCGGTTGCAGGCATTTCCGACCCCGATTCGCGCGCCATTGCCACGGCAGAAGCGCTGTACTTTCGCGGACAGGCCGCCCTCGCTGCCAAGACGGCGCGCCCCCATCTTGACGCCACCGATCCCGCACTGCGCTATTCCGCATGCTTTATCTGCGGATACGCCAGTCTGTCGCTCAACCGTATCGCCGACGCCCGCCGGTGCCTTGCTGGCATCCTCGATACGCCGGCCGACGAGGAATCATCCGCTATCCACGCCACGCATATCCTGTTCGCCTCGGCCGCGAGCGTCCTGCTGCACTTGCCCTCCCCGTATTCTGCCGAAGAGTTTTATCCACTAGCGGCGCATCTGCCCGAAGGTCTGCGCCTGTTCGCCAGCTACGTGATGGCGCACGCCTTGTATCTGCGCGGCGAATACGGCCGCAGCCTAGGCATGGCGGAAAATGCCCTGATCATGAAACAGGGAAGCTATCCCATCTCGGAACTGTTCCTGCACCTGGCAGCTTCCATGGCATGCATGAGCCTCAAGGACATCGACGCCGCAAAGGCACACTTCGGAGCCGCTTGGAACATTGCGCGCCCCGACGGCCTTATCGAGCTCATTGGTGAGCACCACGGCCTTTTGCAGGGGCTCATCGAGGCATGCCTAAAATCGCAATACCCAGACGATTTCGCACGTATCATCGAGATTACGTATCGATTCAGCTACGGCTGGCGGCGCATCCACAACCCCGATTCAGGCGAGGACGTGGCCGACGATTTAACGACCACGGAGTTCACCATGGCCATGCTCGCCTGCCGCGGATGGACCAACGCCGAAATCGCACGCCACATGGAAGTTTCGCCGGGCACCGTTAAAAACCGCCTATCAGGAGTGTATGCCAAACTTGGTATCGGAACTCGCGCCGAGCTGGTCGCGCATATGTTGCGTTAGCGACCGGGCCGCCAAGCGCATCGAACGCGTTCCGGAACCCGGCGCTTCGCTCGATTAATTTGGACATTTTGACCCTTGAATGGCACTACCGCCACGTGGCGCCTTCTCGCAAAATTGGATTATTTCCACCGATACCTGCGGGATGGGAGCCAAAGATGCTTGATCGCCGTTCGTTACTTGTTGCCGGAGCGTCCTCACTGGCGAGCATTATGTTGCCGCGCGTGCCGGGAAGCGCAAACGCCTTCATATTGCCGTTCGCGCCCACCGAGGCATACGCCGATGAAGATGATCCCTTCAAGGTCTTGGTGCTCTCGCGCACCATGTTTGGCGTGGTCGTAGTCGACGTCGCCAACAAGAATACGCCCATCACGGGTGCCCAGGTCACGCTCACATCGCGCTATGCCGCAGGCAAGCAGCTCACCGCCACGACCGATGACGAAGGCACGGCCATCTTTGAGGTCGCGCCGCTTTCGGAAGGCTACGTGGACGAGACAACGCTTCTCGACGCGTACGACTTTAACGGCGGCATCTCCATTAGCATGGCAGGCTACCGTGATGTCGAGATTCCCCTTGCGCGTATCCAGGGTGGCACCGCCATAACCGCGCCCACGCGTCCGCTTTCCGACGGCGAGCCGTACTTCCGCCAGCTCACATTCGACGAATGGGACATCCAGTACGCCGACGCTACGTTCATGGCATTGCCGAAGGACGATGCCGGAAACGACCAACCCGACACGCACGCCTTTACCGTGCAGGCACATCTGCCACAGGGTGGACAGGCAACGCTGCACATCAACAAGGTAATGCCCGCCACGGGCAGCTCGCCCGAAACCGTCACACAGATTGGCCAAGTCAAGGCCAGCGCATCGGGCGCGGATAATCTGGCGACGTTCACGCTCGAAGACACGTTTCTCGACGCGGCATCGGGCCTTCTGGAAGAAGGATGCAAGCTGCGCTTTGTCCTCGACTATCAGGGCAAAACCTACACGCTCTCATCCCCTATGGCCGTTGTCACCGCGCCGGCCGCAAAGGCGGAGTCGGGCTCGACCACCATCATTCCCACCACCATGGACCAAGAGATCACTCCGTTTGATTTCCCCGCGGCGTTTCCCGGCATCGGCGGCAACAAGTTCACCTGCTGGATGCCCTCGTTCCCCATTTTGTTCGATTTCTCGTTTGCCGGGTACGTACTGTTTGGCGGAGGATACAAACCGGTCGGCTACATGAACGATTCGGGTAATCCGGATCCGGAGTACTGGAAGAAGTTGCCGCGCGAGTCGGGTGCCAAGCAGGCAAACCGCTACCTCGACGAAATGGAGGGGAAGTGGAATCAGTACAAGAGCATGAGTGCCGGTTCGGGCACCGATCCAAGGAACACCAAGCTCCTTCGCCACCACTGTACGCCGCTGTTCACGATGGATATCGCCACACAGCTGTACGGCTCGCTCGCCTACGATTGGGTGGGCAAAACCTGGGGTAGCAACAACGACCCCGCATACGGCAATATTAAAGCCCTCTTCCAGGTAAGAACCGACCTCAATTGGACCGAGCAGTTTACCCTAGGACCGGTGCCGTTTTTCCTAAACGTCAACCCCTGGGTGCTGGCGAAGCTGGCGCTCGCCGTGGGTGCCCACACGCACGGCAGCGGCGCGGCGTTTTTTAAAAACATTTCGCTCGACTATTCAAACACCTCGGGCTCATTCACCATCCAGATCGGGCTTGCCGTCACCTTTGGCGCCGGCGTTGCAGGCGTCGCTTCGTCTGCCGTGCGCGGCGCCGCATCCCTCACGCTGTTCATTGGGTACGAGAAGGCAGATGGACACCAGCTTCCGCGACTGCGCGTTGGTGCAGACGTCGATGTCGATGTGATACTCCAGTTCGTAATGTTCAAGTGGACCACCAAGGCTTGGTCGGGGTCGTGGCCCACACTCCTCGATTCGTGGAATATGTCGGTGAACAATGGCAACCAGTATGTGCTCCAGCGCTCTGAGCTCGCATTGGGTGGAGATACGCCTTACACGTTGGATGCCCGCTTCGGCACGCCCAGCAACATCGAGGCGGGCGGCGTGCCGCAATTTATCGCATCGGCCACCATCGTCACCAACGCCGAGCTGCTCGCATGCGCCGAGGTTAAGGCTACTGCCGTAAACGTCGCACCTGTCGTGCGCGATTGGGATCAAGCGGTCACGCGCTTTGAGCTCGAGGCGGATGCAGAAAGCGACGACACGGGACAGGTCGAGCATTTCGTCCACGCACTGATAGAGAACGACGAAAACGCCGCGCCGATGTATGCGTACACCCATATCAGGCAGGCGAAGGACGCCGTTGCGGACCCCAACGCCAATTCAGCCGGTGTATCGGAGGACGAGCGTGGCGGCATCAAGCCCTCGAGCGACAACGTGCTGTTTTCCGGCGTGCTCAGCGAAGCCCACATGAAGCTAACGGTGATTGCCGGCGTGGAGTGCTTGTTCCGTATCGCCTCGGTGCGCTACGGCGACAATGGCCGCTCGCGCCTGGTGGTGCACACAAAGGCAAACGGCACGTGGTCTGCCCCCATGCCCGTGGACTTTCCCCTTGGGTTTGGCGAGGGCGACGTGGAGCGCGACGGCATATTCGATTACGACTTCGACGTAGTGGAATATACGGACGGAAGAGAAAACCAGGACGCTTACGTGCTGCTGGTCTCGGGCGAGCGCCCCGCCGGTGACAACACCCTTTTCGATGTGGCGAGCACAGCCGGCATACTGTCCGTTGTGCGCCTGCGCATAAGCAACGACGGAGTTCGCGTGGTGTCGCATACGTCATGGCGCAGCATCTCGCGCGGCCGCCTGCAAGAGGATGGCTACCATTGCCTGCAGTGCCCGCGCATCACGGTGGGCAAGACGCTGGTCGACGGGCGTCTGTCGGGTGCCTACCTCCACCGCCGCGGAACCACCGCAGAAAAGGCGCTGGGCAGCGAGGCAGAGGTTGCGCTGGAGTGCTTCACCCTGTGGTCGGACGTTTCGGGCGACAGCCTGACGTTCCGTCAGGTCCTCCGCTTTCCGCAAGCACCGTCGAGTATCGAGCTGGGCGCGCCCGAGATTATCAACGGCAAAATGGTGGTGCCCGTTGCGTACGAGACCGCAAACGGTTGCGGCTGCGCATCGTACGCCGTGATCGGCCAGTCTATCGCGGGCTGGGGCGTTATGTCGCCAGATGCCACAGTACCCCACGCGGTGCCGTGGCCGCAGCACACGGGCTTTTTGGCTACCGTCAACGAGCAACTGCAGCATATTACTTGGACGCGAGGCGCATCGGCATTTGCAACGCAGCCCGTGGGTGCCGCAGGCTGTGGCCCGGCATCGTTTAGCGTAAGCAACAACGGCAGGTGCGTGCTCTATGTAGAGAATACCGATGGCAAGGTAGGACAAACCTACGACGAAGAAGGCAACCCGATAGCAGTGATGGGCAAGCACTTCCGCATCTTCGCCAGCACCTTGGCAGGCGATTTGTTCACGGAGCCGTTCGTGATGTGCGAGCTGGACCATCCCGTCGATCAGATAACGACTTTTTTGACGTCGGGAGGCATGCTCTCCGCGCTCGCCACGCACATTGTGAGCGCGGAGCAGAGCAAGGCGGAGCTGCACGGCATCGAAGTGCCCTTGGTGGCGTGTGCCACTCCGACGGGCGCGGTCGCCACCTCGGGCGCGGTGGTGCCCGGAGCAGCAGGCGAATCCTTCATGGTCACGGTGCGAAACGACGGCAACACCTTGCTGACCGCCGGCACGATCGATCTGTACCGAGAGGGCTCCAGCCAGCCGTTCTCCAGCGCATCCATCGGATTCGGAGTGAACGCACGCATGGCTTCGATCTACGATCCAGAGCTTGCCGAGGACGCTTCGGCCAACGACATGGCGCGCGTGAAATACGCGCCCGAGACGTTGGGCGCACGTTTTGCAACGCACCCGCTGGTAGCTGACAACGGCAACGCCGTGCTGGCACCGGGTTGCACGGCACAGTTCCGCATGAGCTTCGCCATCCCCGAAAGTTGGAGCGACGAAGTGGGCAAACGCGTAACGCTATATGCGAAGGCGCATAATCTGGTGGCGCTCGATCCCGTAACGCTCGAGGAAATTCGACCGGGCGCAAACTCGGCGCTGGGTGCCGTACTGCACGAGCTTCATGTGCCCGACGCGGCATGCGAACGCTCGGAAGTTCAGGTCGGCGTATGCGACAGCGCGGATACGACAGGACTTCACGACGCCCCGATGACAGCAGACGGCGATGACGGCTCGAGTGGCGGCGGTACTGACGAGGGCGGCGGCTCCGGCGGAAGCAGCTCCGGCAGCGGCAAGGATCACGGCAATAACAAGCATTCCGGAAAAGCGGGCGTGCTTGCGGGCACGAGCGATGTCAACGCTCCCCTCATGGCAGCCGCTGCAGCACTCGCCGCGGCAGGCGCCGGCCTTGTCGCCTACAGCGCCCGCCGCACGGCGCTCGAAAACGACACCGCCGATGAGATCAATTCGGATAGGCCTCGCTAGCTCCTAGTTACCTTTGTGAGAGACGCCAACTCGGCTCATCGAACATCAAAATGGGCTGGTTCTGGATACCCAGAGCCAGCCCATTACGCATTAGATATCGTCAGAGGAGTCGAGTTCTGCCTCGAGCTTGGCACGGCGTCTTTTCGCCAACAATCCGCATGGCACGTTTTTGATAAACGCATCCAACCGCAAACGCAGCAGGACGCATTCGGCCGTCTTCAAACTTACTCGGACAAAACCGACTCGGTTTTTTCCGAGTAAACGTGATTGATAGTCGATCGGTGTGCCCGCTCGCACAATCAGCATCATTCGATTTTGTTTAGTAAAACTAGGTCTCTATTAAATAAAATTCATCGGTTGCCAAATTTGTTTAACAATGCCGCGCTACCACTAAACACTATCCCCGTTAATCCGAACGATTGTTCGATGGATTTCGTGTTGGTTGGAATCGTCTGTGGGCTGGGCTATGCTACCTTGACTATCTATATGACTTAAACGCAGCAAAGGAGCACCGAGAGAGCGAGTATGGCAAAAAACACCGCAAACTATGGTAACGACAGTATCCGCCAGCTCAAGGACGAGGAACGCGTACGCCTGCGCCCCGCCGTTATCTTTGGCTCGGACGGGCTCGACGGCTGCGCGCATGCCGCCTTCGAGATCCTGTCCAACGCCGTTGACGAGGCGCGCCAGGGCTACGGCAAGCTCATCACCCTTACCGCCTTTCGCGATGGCTCCATTCAGGTAGAGGACAATGGCCGTGGCTGCCCGCTCGACTGGAACCCTTCCGAGAAGCGCTTTAACTGGGAGCTCGTCTTTTGCGAGCTCTACGCCGGCGGCAAGTACAACAACAACCAGGGCGGCGACTACGACTTCTCGCTCGGCACCAACGGCCTGGGCTCCTGCGCGACTCAGTACGCTTCCGAGTACATGGACGTCACGGTTTGGCGTGACGGTAACAAGTACTCCCTGCACTTTAAAAAGGGCAAGGTCGTCGGCGCCAAAAAGAAGGCACTCGAGATCGAGCCCAGCGACGAGGACCGCACCGGTACCACCATCAAGTGGCGCCCCGATCTTGAGGTCTTTACCTCCATCAGCATTCCCCACGAGTGGTATCGCGAGACCATGCGCCGCCAGGCCGTGGTCAACGCTAACGTGACCTTCCGCCTGCGCATCGAGGGCGACGATGACGAATTTACCGAAGAGGACTTCTGCTATCCCAAGGGCATCGAGGACTATGTGCTCGAGAAGGTCGGTACCGACTACCTTACCGAGCCCTTCTTTATCGAGGCCGACCGTCGCGGTCGCGATCGCGAGGACCTGCCCGATTACAACGTAAAAATCACTGCTTGCATGTGCTTCTCGCGCACTTTCATGATGCAGGAGTACTACCACAACTCATCGTGGCTCGAGAACGGCGGCTCACCCGAGAAGGCGGCCCGTAGCGCTCTGACCAGCGCCATCGATGCCTACATTAAGCAACAGGGCAAATACAACAAAAACGAGAGCGGCATTAAGTGGCAGGACGTCCAGGACTGCCTAGTGCTGGTGACCAACTGCTTCTCCACCCAGACGTCCTACGAGAACCAGACCAAAAAGGCCATCAATAACCGCTTTATCCAACAGGCCATGACGGCATTCTTTAAGGAGCGCCTCTCGACCTACTTGATCGAGAACAAAGATGCCGCCAACAAGATCATGGAGCAGGTGCTCATCAACAAGCGCTCGCGCGAGAACGCCGAGAAGACGCGCCAGAGCATCAAGACCAACCTTCAGCAGAAGACCGACATGGCCAACCGCGTGCAAAAGTTCATCGATTGCCGCTCCAAGGACAAGAGCCGCCGCGAGATCTACATCGTAGAGGGCGACTCGGCAGCAGGCGCCATTCGCACGTCGCGCGATGCCGAGTTCCAGGGTGTTATGCCCGTCCGCGGCAAGATCCTCAACTGCCTGAAGGAGGACTACCCGCGCATCTTTAAGTCCGACATCATCATGGACCTCATGCGCGTGCTGGGCTGCGGCGTGGAGATCAAAGACAAGCGCATCAAGAACCTCGGCGCCTTTGACCTGGACAACCTCAACTGGAACAAAGTCATCATCTGTACGGACGCCGACGTCGACGGTTATCACATCCGCACGCTCGTGCTCACCATGCTCTACCGTCTGGTGCCCACGCTTATCGACGAGGGCTACGTGTATATCGCCGAGTCGCCGCTCTACGAGATCAACTGCAAAGAGAAGACCTACTTTGCCTACACCGAGCTCGAGAAGAACGGCATCCTTAAGGAGATCGGCGACCAGAAGTGTTCCATCAACCGCTCCAAGGGTCTTGGTGAGAACGATCCGGACATGATGTGGCTCACCACCATGAACCCCGAGACGCGTCGTCTGATCAAGGTGGAGCCCGAGGACGTCACCAAGATGGAGACCATGTTCAACCTGTTGTTGGGCAATGACGAGGCAGGCCGCAAGCGCCATATCTCCGAGCACGGCAAGGAATACCTCGACCAGCTGGACCTGCAATAGCAGCAAATCGATAACGACGGCCCATAAGAAGTTCAAGAGGAAATCGTGGCAAAGAAGAAGACGAAGAACCAGCCAAAGAAAAAGCAGGTCAACGCCGAGAACGTCATCGGCCTGCACTCCGAGGTCACCGATCAGCCGATCACGCAGACGCTCGAGGTCAACTACATGCCCTACGCCATGAGCGTCAACGTCTCGCGTGCGTTCCCCGAGATCGACGGCTTTAAGCCCTCGCACCGCAAGCTGCTCTACACCATGTACAAGATGGGTCTGCTCAAGGGCGAGCGCCAGAAGAGCGCCAACATCGTGGGCCAGACCATGAAGCTCAATCCGCACGGCGACGCCGCGATCTACGAGACGATGGTGCGTCTGGCCACCGGCAACGAGGCACTGCTCGCCCCCTTCGTGGAGTCGAAGGGCAACTTTGGCAAGTACTATTCGGGCGACCTGAGCTACGCCGCTTCGCGTTACACCGAGGCCAAGCTCTCCCCCATCAGCGCCGAGATCTTCAAGGACATCGACAAGGACCCGGTCGACTTCGTCGACAGCTACGACGGCGCCATGAAGGAGCCGCGTCTGCTGCCCACCACGTTCCCGAACATCCTTGTCTCGGCCAATAAGGGCATCGGCGTCGCCATGGCGTCTGACATCTGCGGTTTCAACCTCAACGAGGTCTGCACTGCCACGATGCATTACCTGCAGGATCCCGACTGCGACCTGCTCGAGTACATGCCCATGCCCGACTTCTCGACCGGCGGCGAGATTATCTACCGCCGCGAGGAGATGGAAAAGATTATCGAGACCGGCCTTGGCAGCTTTCAGATCCGCTCCCGCTGGCGCTGGATTCCCGAAGAGCGCATCATCGAGGTCTACGAGATCCCCTACACCACCAAGACCGATGTCATCATCGAGCGCATCGTCAAGCTCTCCAAAGAGGGCAAGGTCAAGGAGATCGCTGACATCCGCGACGAGACCGACCTCTCGGGCCTGCGCATCGCCATCGACCTTAAGCGCGGTGTCGACCCCGACAAGCTCATGGCCAAGCTCTATCGCTCGACCACGCTGCAGGATTCGTTCTCGTGCAACTTCAACGTGCTGGTCGATGGTTACCCTCGCGTTATGGGCGTGCGCCAGATCCTGCACGAGTGGGTCAAGTGGCGTATTGAGTCCACGCGCCGCCGCATTAACTTTGACCTGGGCAAAAAGTCCGAGCGCCTGCACCTGCTGCACGGCCTCGAGGCGATCTTGCTCGACATCGACAAGGCCATCGCCATCATCCGCGGCACCAAGCTCGAAGCCGAGGTCGTGCCCAACCTTATGAAGGGTTTCGACATCGACGAGACCCAGGCAGAGTTTGTCGCCGAGCTTAAGCTCCGCAACATCAACGAGGAATACATCCTCAACCACACCAAGGACATCGCTAAGCTCGAGGGTGAGATTGCCGAGCTTGAGGAGATTCTCTCCAGCGAGGATAACATCAAGAAGGTCATCAGCGACGAGCTGGCCGCGGTCAACAAGAAGTATGTGATGCCGCGCCGCACGGGCAGGATCGAGCCCCATGAGGTCATCGAGGTGAGCCTGGAGCCCGAGATCGAGGAGTACCCGGTCACCATCATGCTCTCGCGCGATGGCTACCTCAAAAAGATGACCGACCGCGTGCTTAAGAAGGCCGCGACGCTCAAGTACAAGGACGGCGACAAGCCCTTTATCGAATTCCCGTCCTCCAACACGCACGAGCTGCTCGTGTTTACCAACAAGAGCCAGGTATACAAGTGCAAGGTTGCGGCGTTTGAGGACACCAAGTCGGCCCAGTTGGGCTCGTACCTGCCCACCGACCTCGAGATGGAACCCGACGAGAGCGTCATCTGGGTCATCGACCCCGAGGACTACAAGGCCGACGTGTTGTTCGTCTTTGAGAACGGCCGCGTAGTGCGCGTCGCGCTTTCTGGATACGTCACCAAGACCAACCGCAAGCGCCTTAAGAACGCCATCTACGGCGGCAGCAAGCTGCTGTATGCCCAGGTGCTCAAGGAGGATCGCGACATTGCGCTGGTCTCGAGTGACTACCGCCTGATGAACTTTAACACGTCGCTGCTCAAGACCAAGACGACCACCAACACGCAGGGCGTCCAGGCCTTTACCGCCAAGAAGGGCCGCTCGGTCACCACCGTCGGCACGACCGAGGAGATTCTTGGCGCCGGCGTCTCAGCCGAGAAGTTCACCGCACAGAGCCTCCCCTCTGCCGGTGCCCTCATGAAGGAAAACGACATGCCGAGTCTGTTTGACTAGGTACCACGGCAACGAGATCGTTAGATACTTCGCAAAGCGACGAGGCCCGGAACGCAACGGCATTGCGCCCGGAACTCGTCGTTTTTCTTCTCAACTATTTTTTAACGCAGATAAATTGATTTCTGCTTATTTTTCTGCGTAAAAAATGTCAGCGTCACTGCTTCGATGCCCTTTGGTCAGTCGTTAGCAAAACTTGCAAAAGTTAGCAAAACTTGCAAAAATTAGCAAAACTTGCAAAGGAGCTACCATGGAGTACAGCAAGAACCCCTTTACCCCGACGTTCGGAAGCGTCCCTCCCTTTCTAGCGGGTCGCGAGCATATCCTGCGTGACATCAACCGTGGCTTTATCAACGGCCCGGGAGATCCCAACCTGTCGACCATTTTTACTGGCGCAAGGGGAACGGGCAAGACGGCGCTTCTCTCGCTCCTTTCAGAAACGGCGCTTGAGCACGGCTGGATCGCAGCAAATGTCTCCGCCATGCCAGGCATGCTCGAAGATATTATCGAGCGAACCAAAGAAGCCGCAGATAGCTACCTCTCACAGCCTCACGCGCGCATAAACGGTGTTCAAATTGGCCCAGTGGGCATCGATTGGACATATGCTCAAGAGGCTCAGGGCAACTGGCGCACGCGTATGAATGGCATCTTTAAGCAACTCGAAAAACATGACATCGGACTTCTCATCACCATCGATGAAGTCACCGTCGATCTCGAAGAAATGCTTCAATTTGCCTCTGTTTACCAGCACTTTGTACGCGAAGGTAAAAAAGTTGCCCTACTCATGGCAGGACTGCCCTACAAAGTATCGGCGTTGCTGCGTAACGATTCCGTCTCGTTCCTCAGGCGTTCCCAATATCATCAGTTGGGACGAATCACTGACGTTGAAATTGCAAACGCATTCCGCAAAACCGTTGAGGCCGGAGGCCGCTCAATCACGCCAGAAGCGCTCGAGGATGCCGTGAAGGCCGTCGACGGATTTCCCTATATGATGCAGCTCGTCGGATATCGCACATGGGATGTTTCGGAGAACTCGCCCAAAATCAGTGCACCTGATGTACAGCAGGGTTCTCTGCTTGCCCGCATGGAGCTGCGCGATCGAATTCTCGAAACGACCTATCGGGAGCTTTCCGATAAAGACATTGAGTTTTTGCTCGCGATGCTGCCCGATTCTGGCCCCAGCAGGGTCTCGGAGATAGCCAAACGCATGGACGTCGCCAGCAACTACGCAAGCCAATACAAACGCCGACTTCTCGAGGACGGCGTTATCGGGGAACGTGGACGTGGCCTCGTCGGCTTCGACATCCCCGCATTCAGGGAGTTCCTGAGCGAGAAGGCCTCCTAGCACGCCGAGATTGTCCGCAAGGGCATCAATGCATGGCAATCAGTAATCCTCTTGGTAAGGGAGGTAGGCTTTCCGCCAACGCTGATTGCCATGCGCTCCTCTTGTCCTTAGGCGAGCTTGCGAGCGAGCTCACGCACCTCTTCCAACTTGGGCGAGGAGGCCATGCTGTCGCGCTCGGTCATACCGCTGATGGTGACAATGCCCTGGTCCTCCCACTTGCAGTACGCGCAAGTTGACTTGTACATAGCGATCGCCGCATCATAGACGCCCTCGCTGTGACTATCGAGCAAAAGGGCCGTCTTGGTGAACGGGAAGCCCGTAGCACCGAAGGCGTACAGGCGGTCGATGGCGGCCTTCTCCTGCGCAGTGATATCAAACCAGTAGATGGGCGAAGCGAAGACAACCATATCGGCGCCTTTCAGCGACTCGATCACGTCGGCCATGTCATCCTTCTGCACGCAGACGCCCTCATGGGCGAAGCAGTACTGGCATCCCAAGCAGCCGGCAATCTTTTTGCTGGCAACGCGGACGACCTCGACCGTATTGCCGCCCTCACGCGCAG
Source organism: uncultured Collinsella sp. (assembly GCA_958448275.1). Taxonomy (GTDB): domain Bacteria; phylum Actinomycetota; class Coriobacteriia; order Coriobacteriales; family Coriobacteriaceae; genus Collinsella. The sequence continues at coordinate 17,620 of CAUDDF010000004.1, read as the reverse complement.
TCTCGGCAAACGCCTCGACCATGGTATCGGTATTGGCGCCCTTACGCGGGCTGCCGCTCAATACAACGATATTCATAAGAATCTCCCTTCTTCATGCCGCAGGCGCGCGGCACACATTTCGTTGTAACCAAAACGGATGGAGTTATTCAATCGCCTCGTTTCAGCTACTCCCACTCTTTAGAAGAATCGTTGCTGGGGGCTTGGTATTGAATCATGGCACGCCTTACTTCAGATACTCCTCAGAGAATGCCTTCAGCTTTTCAAACGGAATGATGTCCGTCTGATCGTAAAGGTCGGTGTGGTTGGCGCCGGGGATAATGAGCAATTCCTTGTTGTCCCCCGTCAGCTTGCCGTACGCGGTTTCGCTGAAATAGCGGGAGTGCGCCTTCTCGCCATGCACCAGCAACACGGCAGAGCGGATCTCGCCGGCGTACTGCAAAATCGGCATATTCAAAAAGGACAGCGAGGACGTCACGCTCCAGCCACCGTTGGAGTTCAGGCTGCGGGGATGGTAGCCTCGCGGAGTTTTGTAGTAGGCGTAATAGCCCGCTACAAACTGCGGCGCATCCTCCGGCAGCGGATCGACCACGCCGCCCGCCAGCGCGTAGCTGTCATTTTTATAGTCCTCGGTGCGCTGCGCGTTCAGCGCTTTCCGCTTTTCAAAGCGTGCCTGCTCGGAATCCTCGGCGTCAAAATAGCCGTTGGCGGTCACACGGGTCATGTCGTACATGGTCATAGCCGCGGTAGCTTTGATACGGGTGTCGATGGCCGCCGCATTGACCGCCATGCCGCCCCAACCGCAGATACCGATGATGCCGATACGCTCCGGGTCAACGCTTTCCTGCACAGAGAGGAAATCCACCGCTGCGCAGAAGTCCTCGGTGTTGATGTCCGGCGATGCTACATAGCGGGGCGTGCCGCCGCTCTCGCCGGTATAGGACGGGTCAAAGGCAATCGCGAAAAAGCCCAGCTCCGCCATCTTCTGCGCGTACAGACCGGAAGACTGCTCCTTCACAGCGCCAAACGGGCCACTGACGGCGATGGCGGGCAGCTTGCCTTCCGCGTTCTTAGGCACGTACACGTCGGCAGCCAGTGTGATGCCGTATCGGTTGTGGAAGGTCGCCTTGCTGTGCTCAACCTTGTCGCTTTTGGGGAACACCTTGTCCCATTCCTGCGTCAGTTTCAACTGCTCCATGCCTAAGCCTCCTTGTCAGCCGCTTTAAGGTATTGCTCGTCGTCCACGGCCTCCAACCACTCGTTGGAGGCCTCCTCGCCCGGAACCTCCACCGCGAGATGGGAGAACCAGCTGTCAGGCACCGCACCGTGCCAGTGCTTTACGCCCGCGGGAATATTTACTACATCGCCAGGGCACAGCTCTTGTGCCGGTTTGCCCCATTCCTGGTAAAGCCCTCGACCAGCCACGCAGACGAGGATCTGTCCCCCACCGCTTTTGGCGTGATGTGTGTGCCAGTTGTTGCGGCAGCCGGGCTCGAACGTAACGTTGTAAATGCCGACCTGTTCGGTGGAAAGGGGCGCGAGATAGCTTTGCCCGATAAAGTACTTCGCAAATGCGTCGTTGGGGGCACCGATGGGAAAGGCCATCTCGTTTTGATGCTGCGCCTTTGCGTCGGCAGCGTCTTCGTCCGCCCAGACCTCCTTCGCCATGCGGAAGGCCGCCCATGCCTTGGGCCATCCCGCGTAAAATGCCGCGTGCGTAAGGATTTCCGCTATCTCCGTCCTGGTCACGCCATTGTTCTTTGCGGACATCAGATGGTATTGGAACGAAGAGTCCGTCAGCCCCTGTGCCATCAAGGCAACCACCGTCACCACGCTGCGGTCTCGAAGGGAAAGCCCGTCTTCTCGGCTCCACACCTCGCCGAACAGCACATCGTCATTGAGCTGTGCAAATTTGGGGGCAAAGTCCCCCAGGGCATCTCTGCTTGCCGTTTGTTTAATTGCCATGATCGATTTCCTCTTGTCGATGGTTCTGGACACAAATCTCTTTCCGCGCAGCCAAGTTGCCCGCCTAGATTCCCATGCCTATTCGTCGCGCCTGCTCCAGAGCAGGATGCCCGGCGATATTACCCACGTCGTTCACGCCGCCGGCGAAAACCGTTCCGGCAAGCGTGCGCCTTTGGCGAAAATCCCTTGCGCTCCCAATTTATATTGACGAGAATGAAGGTAATACCTAAACCTAACTTTAGGTCAAGGAGTAAATTCGAGATTTGTCCGGAGGGACCATGTACACAATCGGACAGGTGGCGGAGATGTTCGATCTGCCCGTTTCCACGCTGCGTTATTACGACAAGCAGGGATTGTTCCCGGAATTGGAGCGGACGTCCGGCATTCGCCGATTCGGCGATACGGAACTCGAGGCGCTTCGGGTCATCGAATGCCTGAAGAAGGCCGGAATGGAGATCAAGGACATCCGGCTGTTCATGGAATGGTGTGCGGAGGGCCCATCGACATATCCCAAGCGCAAGGCCATGTTCGAGGAGCGGAAGACCCACATGGAGTCGGAGATCGCGAAGATGAACCGCGCGCTGGACATGTTGAAGTTCAAATGCTGGTACTACGAGCAGGCGATTCAGGATGGCAACGAGGATAGACTGAAGGCGCTGATTCCCGACAATTTGCCGGAAGAAATCAAAAGTACCTACGAAAACGCCCACACTCAATAATGCCGCCCGATGCTCAAGGGGCTTTGGCAAGGAATTGTTTTAGGCAGACATGCAAAAAGAAAGCCTCCGAACCAGAGGGTCCGGAGGCTGTTATTCCCGTTATTTCGCTGGTGGCTTTGCTCTATGGCGGCGCCGAAACAGCATCAGGCGGTACTCGACGGTATCAAAACGCGAGTTCAAAAGCCAGTTCCCGTTAATACCACTCAGTGACTAATCCAGTCCGAGTGTTGTCGATGCGTGTCACGTCGTACCGCCTAAGGGCTGATTCGTGCGCAATTTGGGCAAATCAGGCCCTTGATTCGCGATTTCGAGAATGACTCAATTGATTCGCAAAACCGCAAGTCGCTCCTTTAATCACTCCCTGGTTTCCGCCGGGGTTCGTAGCGGGTGGCGTGAAAAGGGGTGATTCAAAGGGTCGGAGAGATGCCCGTAGCGCAATCGTCAGGTATTGGCGCGGTGAGGGACTTCTCACCTCCATCAGTCCAAATCGTCAAGCTCCGAAAGACGTCGAGCCAGAGAAAAGGACCTATTTCCCGTCATGGATTGGGTTTACCTGCATGACTAGAGCCCTGGTGTAATTGACTGGATCACCGTCCCGAGAACCGGTATCGACCTACCTGTCCGCCAAGCTCCTTCTTCAGCTCCAGCCTAGTATCTGACTCGCGCCGCTATAAGCGAAAACCGGAGAGATGCGTCTTAGCCAAGAAAAGAAGGTTAGCCTTAACTTACTACATGATTCGTGTGTTATAGTTAGGTGGCTCTAACTGTTTGGGGGCGACAGCCATGCACAAACGCGAGGGTTTCTGGGACAAGAACGCCGGTCGGTATGACCGTTTCATGCGAAACGACCGGGCGGCGTATGAGAAGATGTATGGGCTGATCCGGCCGGTAGTGAAAGCAAAAACCGTACTGGAGGTTGCCACCGGCACGGGGCTTATCGCAAAGAGCATCGTGAATGCGGCGGCGCACATCGAGGCTACGGACGCCTCTGCAAAGATGATCCTTGAAGCAAAGCGGGACAATCAATCCGCAAAGCTGCACTTTTCCGTACAAGATATGTTCCGCCTGCCCTATGCACAGAAGTCCTTCGAAGTGGTGATCGCGTCCAACGCGCTTCACATAGTGCCGCATCCGGAAAAGGCCCTGCAAGAAATCAGGCGAGTGCTGAAGGACGACGGCGTGCTCATCGCGCCAACCTTCACCCACGCGGGGAACTCGGTTTCCGGCAAGGCAAAAGCCTTTTTCATGAGTATGGCGGGATTCCCCCTCTACAGCAGATGGACAAGCGAGGAATACCTACGTTTTCTGCGTCAAAACGGCTGGGCGGTGCAGAAAAGCACGGTGCTGAAGGCCTCGTTCCCGTTGACCTATACGGAATGCACGAAATCGGAGGGGCCAGATGTCGTTCTTTGAAAACACCCGCAAGCCCGTGGGCCTCGGCGGAAAACTTATGGTTGCCATGATGAATCTGGGCCACAGCCCTGTGGCACGGTGGGGACTTCGATTTCTACGACTTGCGCCAAACGCCAAGGTGCTGGATTGCGGCTGCGGCGGCGGGGCGAACATAAAACGGCTGCTGAAAAAATGCCCGCATGGCGTCGTCAAGGGCATCGACTATTCACCCGTCAGCGTGGAGAAGGCTAGAAAGCTCAACCGAACTGCAATTCAGAAGGGGCGTTGCGCCGTTCTGCAAGGCAGTGTGGCGGATATGGCGTTTGAGGACGCCATGCGGGCATTTTTGCATCCATCCTGCACATGGCGATAGGCATGACGGTCATAGCGGCTGTGCTGGCGGCAATTATGACAGTTTTTATTCACTGAGGAAGAAACCTATGAAATGTAAAATTGAGAAAAACACCGTGCAGGAGACGCTGATCCTCCCGCTGTATTCCCGGAAGCTGTGTACAGAGCTGTATCCGAACCTTTACCGGGACGAAACAGCGGTTCGTCTGCTCGACCAGATCGACTACGACTTTTCAGAGGCAGAGAAAAACTCCCGCGGCCTGATGCAGCGGTTCGGTGCGCTGGAGGTCGCCATGCGGCAGAATGACCTTGCCTTTGAGGTGCAGGCATACCTGAAAACGCACCCCTGTGCGGCAGTGGTCAATCTGGGCTGCGGGCTGGATAACACCGGCAGAGCCTGCGACAACGGCAGATGCAAGATCTACAATCTGGACTTCCCGGATGTGATTGCCTTGCGGCAGCAGCTGCTGCCCGCCGGGGAGCGGGAGCAAAACATCCCCTGCGACCTGAAAGACCCCGCATGGTTTGACAAGATCGATGCCTCCGGCGGGGCGGTGTTCTTTGCCTCCGGGGTGTTCTATTACTTTCTGACCCAGCAGGTCCGGGAACTGGTGCGGGAGATGGCGGACGCTTTCCCCGGCGGTGTGCTGGTCTTTGATGCTGCCAATCGGACGGCAGTAAAGATGATCGCAAAAACATGGCTTAAGACTGCAAAAATCAAGGATGTGGGGGCATATTTTGCGGTTTCGGATGCCGCCAAGGAAATCGGCACGTGGGACAGCCGTCTGCAGGTCACAAGTCGCGGCTATATGCTGGGTTACAACGATTTGAGAGACCCTTCTGTCAGCGGCTTTTTCCGGTTTCTCGCAAGGGTCGGTGACAACGGGATGAAAATGCAAATCGTGAAAATAAGATTTTGAGAGACAAAAATGAAGCGCGCTCACTTTGACGTTGAAGAAGACGGCTTTTACGGCACATATTGGGCGTGCAAGGACACGCGAGGGAGGCCGGACGTGGCCTTCCTCGTTTTTATTCATGGACTTTAGTCCGTGCCGCGCGGCATAGAAAGCCACCCGATCAGCGGGTGGAGGCCAATTTCCGCTACGCGACAAAAACCTTCCCCCTAGCATGAGGATTGTTCAGGTCATCATGCTAGGGGGAAGGTGATTGCTGTGGCCCAGAAAGCCAACAGCCTCGCGCACACGAAATGGCTGTGCAAGTACCGCCATCGCACCGAGGTCAAGCTCGTCGCCGCCATCGCCGAGAAGCACTTTGCCGTGAGCTGCACCTCGGCCTACGCCGACCTCTACGACCGCATGGAGCAGGCCCTGTGCGAGCGCGTGGCCAATGCGGTGGAGATCGTCCGCTCCGACATCAGCCCCGCGCTTCTTGTCCACACCGGTCCAAACCTCGTGGGTGTGGCGGTCCAGGGACTCTAGCGGAGGCGGGGCGTTCTGCCCCAAAAACAAATGCAAAAGACGAGCGCTTCTTGCCGCCCAATTGGCAAGAAGCGCTCGTCTTTTCTTAACGCGTTGTATGGCGGAGAGAGCGCAAGTTATGCGAGCGCCCTTCTTGCCAGCTCGGCCGCGCCGAGGATTCCTTGGTCGCCGCCGCAGCCCGGGGCGCAGATGTAGCTCTCCATGTCCTTAAGCTCGGCGGTCTGGATGTAGCCACCCAGATATTCGAGGGTCTTCTTGCGGACGATGCCGTAGAGCTGCTCCTGGTGCATCATGCCGCCGCCGAGGACGATGCGGCGAGGCGAGTACATGAGCACGAGGTTCGCGCACATCTGCCCCAGATAATCCCCCTCGAGCGCCCACACCTCAGCGTTGTCCGCGAGCTCGGCCGCGGGCTTTCCCCAGCGCGCGGCGATGGCGGGGCCGGAGGCGAGGCCCTCGAGACAGCTCGCGTGGCTCGGGCAGACGCAGCGTCCCTCCTCGGTGGGACGGGTCCTTACCAGCATGTGGCCGGCCTCGGGGTGCAGCATGCCGTGAAGGAGCCTGCCCGCGCACATGACGCCCGTGCCCACGCCGGTGCCGATGGTCACGTAGACGGCGTCCTCGAGCCCCTTGCAGCAGCCGAAGACCACTTCGCCGAGGCAGGCAACGTTCACGTCCGTGTCGTAGGTCACCGGAATCCCGAGGGCGTCGGCGAACGCGGCGCGAAGACCATAGCCTCGCCACGCGAGCTTGGGCGTCTGGAGGATGGAACCGTAGCGCTCATCGTTGGGGTCGACGCAGGTCGGGCCGAAGGCGCCGATGCCCAACGCGTCCACATCGCGGGCGGTGAACCACTCGACCATTTGCGGGACGGTCTTGGTGGGCGTAAGCGTCGGGGTCTCCATACGGTCGAGGACCTCGCCGTCGCCGGACACCACGGCACAGACCATCTTGGTCCCGCCGGCCTCGAGGGCGCCGAGCCTCATTTGCTTTTCGCTCATGCGATCCTCCTTACAAAGGGGCGCCTGCAGTCATGGTCAACCGCGGGCGCCCATAACGTTGGCTTGTTTCGAGGCGACCCTACCTGGGCACGCGGTCCTGCCTTGCGGCAAACGGGGCGAGCACGGCGTGCGGCTCGCTTTGGTACCAGTAGGCGACGGTGGAGATGTCGTCCTCGCGCTCGTAGAGCTTGATGTCGTCGTTGCCGAGGTCCTGGAACGTCACGCGCAGGTCCTCCTTGAACGAGATCGGGTCGGGAAGGTGCCACCTGTAGAGGCCGTGCCTGGGCAGCGCGTCGTCGTTGGTCGCGAGCATCGGGTTCGGGTTCGGCTTGCCCGCGCTGAAGCGGTCGCGCGTGGCGTCGCGCGTCGAGCGGTACGGGTAGCCGGCGAACAGCGTGTTGAAGCACTGCGCCTCGGGCAGCGCGTGGGGCGGCCTGTCGAGGAAGGCCCAGGCACCGCCGAAGTAGTCCTCGGCTCCCGTCGAGGTGACCGTGGGGAACTCCTCGTCGCCGTCGAGGAAGAACTTCATCTCGCCCTCGCCCCACCAATAGCGCTCCAGGGCGCACAGGGCCATGTAGGTGCCGACGTAGTAGCCCTTACCGCGCACGCCGTCGAGCACGGTGTAGTCGACGCCCCTGCGGGTGCTGCGCTCGCGGTTAAAACGGGCGTGGAAGTACATGGCGTCGTCCGGCACGTCGGTGAGCGCGTAGTTGAACGTGTAGAAGATGTACTTAATGAACCCGGGGTGCTCGCTCGTAAGCGTGACCTTGGCGTGCTTCCTGAAAGGCATCTCGAAGTAGCAGTTCATGCCGCCCGTCGGGTTCACGCAGATGGGCATCGAGTTGACGATGGCGCGCTCACCGAAGCCGTTGCAGAAGAAGTCGCCGACAGGGCACTCGACCGAGGGGGTCTCCTCGTCGTCCCAGTAGAAGCGCAGTACGAGGTCGCGCATGACGAAGCTGCCGGCGGCGGTCTTGTCGGGGACGGTCATCCAGATGTGGCGGATGATGCCGGGGCCCTCGATGTCCGCGAGCGTGATGGTCTCGCCGGACTCAAGGGGCACGCAGCACGAGCCCTTGCGGCCGACGCCGAGGTGGCTGGCCGACATGGCGGCGCGGCCCTTCTCGCCCGTGATGTTCTCGGGGGTGATGGCGCGGCTTTCCTCACCGCCGTGCATCCACACGTCCTTAAGGAACTCTCTCATCGTCGACCTCCTCTATTCGTCGTCTTCGCACTCGGCGGAACTGGCACCGTTCACGTAGACGATCTGCTGGCGCGCCTCGTCGACGAGGGCGTCGAAGTCGAGTTTCTCGTCGGGGCGCGCGAGCGCGACCGTCATGGCGAGCGGGAGGTTGACACCCGCGATCACGTGGATCCGGTCGGAGGCGAAGCGGGAGAAGCGCTGGTTCACGCTGCCGCCGAGCGCGTCGGTGAGGACGACGACCTCGTCAGTGCCCGAAAGCGCCGCCTCGACCGCCGCGTCGAGCCCCTCGCCGTTGTCGTTCACGTAGGCGCACACGGCGTTGATGGCGTCGCTCTTACCCGTAAGGAACTCGAGGGTGTCCTTGAAGCCCTGGGCGAGAAGGGAATGGCTCGCCACAACTATCTTTCTCATTGATTCACCAATCTCTTGGGTCGAAGCTAGGCGAGGATGCCGGCGGCGGAGGCGACCATCGCGAGGACGATCACCACGAGGATGAGGGCCGTCATGCTCGCGTTCTTCTTGGTAAGAAGGTAATACGCGCTTCCCGTGATGGCGGCGGGGATCATGGCAGGCAGGATCTTGTCGAGCAGCGGCTGAATCTCCATCGAGACGTCGCCGAAGCTGAAGCTAATCGGGCAGGTGACGCCGATGACCGAGGCGATGAGGCAGCCGACCACGGTGAGGCCGAGCACGGAGGCGGCGGCAGTGAGGTTGGGAAGCTTCTCGCTGAAGTCGGTGACGAGCTTCACACCCTGCTTGTAGCCGAACTCGAGGGCGTGCATGCGGACCCAGAAGATGGCCAGGATGAGCGCGAACCAGATGCCGGCTCCCACGGGGTTGCCCTCGATGGCCATGTAGGCGGCGATGGAGCCCATGATGGTCGGGATCATGGTCATGAGCAGGGAGTCGCCGACGCCGGCGAGCGGTCCCATGGTGCCGATCTTCAGGTCTTGGACGGCGTCCGCCGCCGCGAGGCCGTCACGCTCCTCCATGGCCACGCAGGCGCCGAGGATGATGGCGGCGAGCCAAGGCTGGGTGTTGTAGTAGCGGAAGTGGTTGTTGAGCGCTTGCTTATAGTCCTCGTCGTTCGTGTAGATCTTCCTCAGGATCGGCGAGAGGGCGTAGGCGACCGAGGCGCCCTGCTGGGTCTGGTAGTTGAAGGTGCACACGCTCATGAGCCAGCGCCAGTTCGCGTTGCGCAGGTCCTTCTTGGTGACCTTATAGCCGGAGGGCTTGCCCTCGGCGACGGCGGTGATGTTCTCGTTTTCCATGGTTACTCATCCTCTCCGATGAAGGCGTCTGCGGAAGCGTGGGCGGCGAGCTCGGTGTCCCTCTCGGCGCGCTGGTAGAACGCGATCGCGAGGGCAACGCCGACGATGGCGGCACCGATGATGGGCACGTTCAGGAAGGCCGAGAGGAAGAAGCCGGCGAGCAGGTACTGGAAGTACTTAGCGGTGGGCATGTAGCGAAGCAGCATGGCGATGCCGACGGCCGGGAGCATCTTGCCGGCGAGGGTGAGGCCGGAGAGGAACCACTGGGGCATGACCTCGAGGAGCCAGTTGACGGCGGGCTGGCCGAGCGTCACGGAAACAAAGACGGGCAGGGCGGCGCACAGACCGAAGAGCGCGGGGCAGACCCACAGGATGGCGTTCATCTGCTTGAACTTGCCCTCGTTGCAGAGCTTCTGGGACTTCTCGACGACGAAGCCGTTGAGGATCTTGACGATGACGTCGAGCTGGATGCCGAGCATGCCGACCGGCAGGCCAATGGCGAGGCCCGTGTCCGCGCCCAGGGTCACGCCGTAGGCGGTGGCGATGATGGCCATCGTGCCGTAGTCGGGAATCGACGAGCCGCCGAAGCCCGCGACGCCGAGCTGCATGAGCTGGATGGTGCCGCCGATGACGAGGCCGGTCTGCCAGTCGCCCATGACGACGCCGGTGATAAGGCCCCAGAAAACGGCATAGTTGACGAAGATCATCGGGATGCCGTAGTAGTCCACGTGCTTGATGAAGGCCAGCAGGGTCAAAAGGACGACCTGCAGGATAGTGAAGTTGACCATGATCCCTCCTTAGATGAGGTCGGCGACGGAGACGGGCTTGTCGGCGGGCACGAACTGTGCCGTCACCTTGACGCCGCGGGCGATGAGCGCCTTGTAGCTCTGGACGTTCTCGGCGGAGGCATAGGCGCGCTGGGTGAGCTGGACGCCGTCCTCCTTGACAAGAGAGCCGCCGACGATCAGCGACGGGAACTCGACGCCCGACTCGGCCAGGTGAAGGATCGTCTCGGGCTCCTTAGCGATGACAAAGACCTTCTCGCGGTCGTACTTGCCCGCCGCGAAGTTCTTGAGCGCGGTCTCCTCAGAGATGATCGAGACGGCCATGCCCGCGGGGCGCGCCATCCTCATGGTGGACTTCAGGACCTCATCGCCGGCGACCTTGTCATCGACGACCATGACGCGGGTTGCGCCCGACACCGGGGCCCACTGCGTCACGATGATGCCGTGAAGCAGGCGATTGTCGATTCGTGCCATAACAACACTCATGTTTGCTCCTATCAAATCAAGTCTTACGTTCGGTACTGCCTTGGCGCTATCCGGATTCGCGCCGGGCAAGGGGTTATCGGATTATTGAAGACGCGCGGTCAGCTCGTGACGGCGCGGGGGTCACTCGTCGAACAGGAGGCTCGAGGAGCCGAGACGCTCCTCTCGCGCCGGGGCGGCGCTCACGCTGATGTAGTCGAAGACGTAGGCGATCTCGCTTACAGGAACCTCCACGCGATAGCGCGTCGAGATGCTCGAGAAACTCTGCCTGAAGGACTCGATGAAGTCGGTGTGCTCTTCCTCGAAGCGATCCTGGCCGACGTAGGTCTCGATGGGGTTGCGGGTGACGAGGCGCTCAACGAGGCAACAGAGGTGAACGTACAGCCCGATGATGGCGTTGCTGCCGATCTTCTCGCCCGTTCTGCGCTGAAGCTCGTGCACGGCGCTCTCGATCTCGTGGAATAGCCGCTCCGGGTCGAGGATGGTGATGGAGCGGATAACGTTCTGCAGCGTCATGTTCGAAAGCAGCTTCTCGTGGAAAGAAGAGAGCTCGGAAGCGTCAAGCCACCTGCCGAACACGGCATCGACCTTCGAGGCGGACGCCGTCGACATAATGTCTTCGAGGGCGACGAAGGGAACGGAGGCAATCCCGGGGTCTCCCGTGCCGATGACGGCGCAGACGCGGTGCTCGGAGAAAACGGCGTCGTTCGACCCGTTCGTGACGAGCTGCTTGAAGGGCCTCGTGAGCAGGCGTGCGCCTATGGTGCGCGGGAGGCTCTGCGAGACGAGCTGGCGTATCCTCTCCGCGGCGTCGACCCCGGACTCGGAGCAGAAGACGATGGCGTCCTCACGGTTGACGCGCTCGATCACCTTGCAGTGCGTCACGCACACGGCGGTCGCATCGCCAAGAACCTCGGCGATGGACTTGCCGCCGAGCAGCCCGGACCCGATCTCGAGCGCGAGCCCGGTGGAGACGTTGTTCACCACCCCGATGGTGGAGTCGGTAACGTTCTCGAGGGCCTTATAGGCCTCCTCCAAAGAGCCCATGTCAACAAGAAACACGACCCCAGTGCAGTACGAGTGACGGTCGACGAGGCGCTGGAGCGGACCGACAATGTCCTTCAGCTGCTGGTCGTAGGGCATGTCGACCGCCTCGTACACATGCACGCCGAGCATACGGTTCGCCGCGTCGGCGATGCTCGTCGCCGTCGAGTAGCCGTGTGACAAGATGACGCAGAGCGTCCGAAGGGCCTTCGCGTCGCGAGACTCCGATGCGACGCACAGCGTCAGAAGCGTCTTCGTGAAGTGATCGAGCGAGATTCCGAGTGCCCCTTCCATGTCTGCGGCGACCTGATCGGAGACGCTCGAGGCAAACGGCAATTCGGAGGTCACGACGCCGAGGAGATGAGAGATTTGCTCCGCACAGGCAGACTTTCGCTTAGCCAGGCCGATGCCCGGCCACAACTGCAGGCAAATCTCCTGGGCCAGTAGAAAAGTGACCTTCCTCGAAAGCTCGATGCCATAAGAAGAGCCTGCGTCGGCAAGGACCGCGCCCACGACGCGCTCGAAGGCGCGCGACCTCGATGAGGCGACGCCGTGGCCGAAGATCAAGTGATCCTCAACGCCGCGCACAGCGGAGACAGCTTGCGAGACGAGCTCGGAGACAGAGAGCTCCCCGGCGCAGAATCGCTCATCGAGAGAGCACAGGGCATCGAGCGCCTGCTCGACCGGCCCTGTGCTCTCGGCGGTATCCAGGGACGCGTCGATCAGAGCGCCATCGTCGGGCTGTTGATCGATCTGCGCGGAGGAGAGGAGCCCGCTGGGAAGAAGATACGGGCGAACGACGACGTAGTCGCCCTCGCGATTGAGGAACGCTTTGGCGCAGCAGTTCGTCACGCAGGCGCGCAAGCCGGCGATGTTATCGGAAAAGTCCGCGTTCACGAGGCAACGGTATGCGCCGCGGCTGATCTTCACATCAGAACCGATTCGGCACCCCTCGCTGCGCAGGAAGCTCAAGATGAGATCCTCGCGCTCCTCGGGGGTCCGCTCCTTGAGTGAGGGGACGCGGGCACAGATGGGCATTTTGCTGTAGGCCGAGGAAACCTTCAGGTCATCGGCGGAAAGCGCCGTCGAAAGAACGAGGCGAGCGCGCGGCGCATCCTGGGAGGCATCGAGCCCGAGGGCCGTCGCAAGGCAGTGCTCCATCGCAGAGGGAGAGAGTGCCTCGATGCCGTTGACAAAGACCACACCCCCGCGCGATTTCGCGATCGACTCGTCAAGAAGCCCGTTGAACGAGGCGGCGTCCGGGACCCCGGCGCAGTCGATGCGCACATAGGAGGAGTCGCGGGACAGCAAGCCCTGGTTCTTGCCGTACTCGTACACAACGCGAGAAAGGAAAGACTTACCGACACCCACGCCGCCGCTCAAGAGGATGGGCAGGCCAAACGGAGGGTACTGAACCGCAGCCTTGCACTGCTCGACAACGGAGCTGAGGCTCAGGTCGAAGCCCACGGCACGCGCGAAGTCGCGGTGATCGGCGATTCCCGTCGCCTGGATGAGGTCGGCGAGCGAGGCGTACTCGCTTGCAGAGAGCTTTACCTGAAAACGCTTCTGGAACGCGCGGCGATGAAAATAACGGACAGGCCTGCCCGCCACCTTAACCACAAGGCCGGCGCGAACAAGGTCGTTGAGGTACTGGCTCGCCAGACTCCTGGAGATGATGAGTGTCTCGGCGATGTCGGAGGTGGACAGACGGGCAAGGTCGTCGAGCGAGACGGCAGAGGTGAGGGCCTCGAGATGCTCGAGAATCCTGTCCCTCATGTCGACGGGCTTCTTTGCCAAGCTGTCCTGTGCGGTCTTGTCCATGACTTCTTACCTCCTTGTACAAGGAGTATAAGGGGAACACAGAGAACGGAAGGGGGCGCGTGGGGGAATCAACAGCCCCGAGGAGAAGTTCACCACTTGAGGGGCAGAAAACAACGGCCATTGAACATTCAGGGCCGACGCTCAACACTTCGGCTCGACACTTCGCTTTGGAAAGGGCCCTGCGCGATGGTGCAGCCCTCCATCTCGCAGCACAGGTCGCCGAAGGTCGCGAGGATGCGCTCCTTCTGTTCCGTGGGCGAGACGGCTCGGTGGGCAAGGTCCTCTCAAAAGGGGTCGTCCGACGCCGCAAGACCTCGATGACCGACTACCACCTCGAGCAAGTGGCGGATTACCTCTGCACCATCGAACTTGCCTTGGTCAAGTACGAGGCCAAGGAGAACGGTGAGACGTACAACAAGTTCTTCGGAGGTATAGGCTCTTTCAAGAGGAACTGGCTCAAGCAAGCCCGCAGCAAGCGGATATAGCTGGTCTCGCGGTTTCGCAAGGAACGGTCGGTTCTCCTCTGGCGAGGAACCCCGGGCGACGTGCTTCGAGCAGCGGAAGCTGAAGCGCGAGCAGAAGCAGCGCGGGCATTGATCGGTGCCGACATGGACCCAGACGTGAACAGCGCTACGTCCCCTGTTCACGGGGCGCGAAACCGCAAAGGTTGCACAGAGGTTGCAAAATAAGAAGCCCCCGACCTGTTTTCGCAGGTCAGAGGCTTGAAATCAACGAATATCGTTTATTCCCACTCGATGGCGTCGGTTCTGCCGTCCCGTCACTCCAGTTACACCCAGTTTTCGGCATCGACACGGAACGCGTGCCGCCGAATGACGCGATGTCGCGTTTCGTCGGCTTCGGGGACAAAAGCTGGGACAACCTCAAAAACTTTTTTCAAACTCAGGGCTTTGAGTTTTTGTTTTTGTCCCAAAGTGCGCGGCGGGTCGCCTTTGGAGGCTCGATGGCGCCGAAAACGCCCGTTTTGAAACTCAACCGCCCTTTTGCCCGCAAGCCGCCAGCTGCAATCGCAAGTGAATTAACGCGGGTGGCTTGCGCGCCATTTGCAAAACCCCAGGTCGCAGGTCTTCGCCATTCGTGAACAAAGTGAGTAGTCTCAGGTGGCTTGCTTATGAGTTGGCGAACGGGCCTTCAGGATTCAGGGCAAACATGCTGGTAGAATAGGATTCTCAAATCAATGACAGGAGACCGAGCATGGCCGAACCCCACGATAGGAAGCCGATCCTCACGATCGAGCAGCAGATAGAGCACCTCAAGCAGAAGGGCGTAGCCTTCGAACTGTGTTCCGAGGAAGAGGCCGCGGACTACCTGCGCGACAAGTGCAACTTCTTCAAGCTCGCATCCTACCGCAAACTCTTCTCGAAATACGAGGGAGGCCCGCGCGACGGCCGCTACGTAGACCTCGACTTCGGCCAGCTGCGCCTGCTCGCGGCGCTCGACCAGGAGCTGCGCCACGCCCTGCTCGGCATGACGCTCGACATCGAGCATTTCCAGAAGGTGACACTGCTTCGCGAGATGGAGGACCGTGGAGAGGACGGCTACGCCATCGTGGCCGACTACATGGCATCGCTTACCACTGCAAACAGGGAGTACCGCCTGCGCGAGCTCAAGATGAGCGGCCGCAGCCCCTACAGCTCGAGCCTCTACGCGAAGTACTCCGGCGACATGCCTGCCTGGGCCTTCCTTGAGCTCACCTCGTTCGGCACCCTCATCGACTTCGTGCGCTTCTGCGCCAGGCGATGGGGCGACAGGCGCCTCGAGGCCTCCCACTACGACCTCAAGCGCGTGAAGTCCGTCCGCAACTGCGCCGCGCACGGCTCGTGCCTGATCAACTGCTTCGCCGAGAGGGGCGCCGCCCGGGGCTCGGCGTCCAGCGGCGTCTCCCGAAGGGTCGCCGCCGTGGGGATTCCCAAGGCGACCAGGAGGAAGTGGATGGGGAATACGGCCATGCAGGAGGTCGCGACCGTGCTCGTGGCGCACTCCGGCTTGGTACCCGAGGGCTCCTCGCGCTCGCGCGCCGCATCCGAGCTCGCCGAGATGTTCGCCAGGGCCGACGGCGAAACCGAGGCGCTGCCCGACAAGGGGCCCGACGCCGCAGCTCGCTCCGCGCTCGAGTTCCTTCGCAGGTTGACAGAATCGCTCGGGTTGGTAGAATAGCCTGCAGATAGCAAAACCTTCACGGTTTTAGGGGCGGACTTGCGCAAGCGACTCTGCCCTATTTTTATATTCACTCGCTATAGGAGACGGATGATACCTGGGTCAATGACAGAACTGAGAAGCCCGGAATAATGGAGCCAGTTAGAAACCCTCGGGTTTGCGGGGCGGGATCATGAGAGCGATTCTGCCCTATTTTTTTCCTCCGTCTGCCCCAACCAAGTAGTTCGAAGATAGCCTGTAGGTGTCCTCGTGGGCGCCTTTTATAATATGAGCAGGACATTGTCAATAGGCAATGAAGGGCCAAGGGCGATTTCGTTCGCCCTTGGCCCAATCTATCTCCTCCGCAATCCCCGTTGACAGCGCGTGTCGGATCGACGCCCGTCTGGCAGTTTAATATTCGCCCATCGCGCAGAATGCGCCGGTGCATCTCGTTGCTACGGCCGGCCCCTCCGTCTCGTCTGTCTTTTGGCGTGCGTGGCGGCTTCGCCGCCGCACGAAAAAAATCCGAGGATGGAGGCCGACGCCCGTCGAGCCCGGGAATTCCGGGAAAGACCCGGATATGTGCGCGGCGCTCCCGCTAGGCGCCTTCCGCCATTCGGCCCACGGCCCAGCACCAGCAGGCCAGCTCGCGCGCCACCGCGACGTTGGCCACGCTGCTCTGCTTGCCCGCATCGTCCATGGAGCGGCGCCTGTCGACGAGCCGCCTCACGCCCGCGTTGGCGTGTCGCCTGGTCGCTGCGTCGACTACCTGCCCCTTGGCCAGGTCTTTCGGCGACCTCGACGCTCCCTTGTAGTGCCAGGCGGCCTCGACGAGCAGCTTTCTCAGGTGCTTGTTGCCGGCCTTGGTTATCCCGCCGCGGAATCGGGACTCGCCGCTGGAGTGCTCGGAGGGCACCAGGCCCACCCACGCCGCGAAGCCCGACGCCGTGGCGAACCTCGCGAAGCCGTCGGCCTCGCACGCGATCGAAGCCGCGGTGACCGCGTCTATACCCTTGAGGCATTTGAGCGCGTCGCAGGTCGGCTTCCATCTAGGCTGCTGGGCCAGCGACTTGACCTTCGCCTCGAGCGCGGCCTTGGCGGCGTCGGCCTCGCGCACGCGCTCGCAGTAGTGGTCCAGCGTCGCCATGGCGGCGGCGTCCCCGAGGTCGATGCGGCCCACCCACGCCCAGAAATCCCCGGTCCAGCGGTTGCGCCTCTGGCCGGCGGCGTTCCTCTCGTCGTAGACGAGCCCGTGCCTGAGCAGGAACTTCGAAAGCCTCTGCTTGGCGCGCACGGCGTCGTCGCGCGCGTCGGCCAGCGCCCGCGCCAAATCCCGCGCGCCCTCGCACTCGGCATCGGGCACGTGCACCTCGGTGACCACGCCCAGCGCCAGCTGCACCGCGAGGAACTGCGCGTCGCGCCTGTCGGTCTTGCGGCCGCGGTCCGCGGCGGGCTTGTGCATCTTGGAAACGGCTCCGATCACGCAGGCGGCGCCCATCGCGTTCAGCTCGCGGCAAAGGTGGAAGCCCGTCACTCCCGACTCGTAGACGCATCTGGCGGGCTGGGGCAGCGAGGACACCCATGAGGCGATCTCGCCGGGCTCGTAGCCGAACGATTTCCTGATCGTCTCGCCCGTTTCCGGGACGAACGCGCAGGCCTTCACCGGCCTGGCATGCACGTCTAGCCCTACGAAAGTGGCAGCATTGCTCATCGGAAGCCCCTTCCATGAATGCGGCGTGGCCGCTGGCGGTTTGGACACCTCTATTGTCGGCCTAATCCGCGGATATGCATGCAGGAGGGGCTTCCAACTTTTTTATGTCCTGCTCATATCGTCTTGTATAGTATTATTAAAAGGGGGAAATGTTTATGTTACATAGCATGCGTATTCGATAAGCATTGAAATCAAAAAAGATTTTTCCCATTTTCAATATGGGCTTTTTTGAAAAATTAGAAATCATAATCAAAAACTCTGAAAAACAAAAGGAAGGATATTA